>CAIWVT010000086.1 GCA_903916135.1 uncultured bacterium | reverse complement strand
TTACAAGCGGATTTGAAAGCTGGACTATAGTGGCACCTATTCAACCTACAGATTGGTACGGAACGAAAACAAGTTTTGTAGCCGACAGTGCATTGCCAGACACAACGGCACCTCATGGCGGAATGTATAACATAAAATTAATCAGCAGATCCACTCAGGCAAAAAGGCTTACTACATTGCCGAATACCATCACCATAGGAACAACCTACACCATCACATTTTGGGTTAAAGGACATGGAAGTATAAGAACAGGCATCTTTACAGGTGGCTCAAATAACCTTACTGCATATAAATATGGCTCCTTTCTACAAGTAAATTCGTCTGCTTGGGCGCAAAAGACGCAAACAATTGCTTCAGACACGAGTTCTACAACAGCACAATTTATGTTATCCGTTAGATCAACAGTTTCTGATTTAGATGACCTTCAGGTTGACGATGTGCAAATTACTGCTGCAAGCACACCCACAGTTTCCATTCACGATATACAGTATGCAACCACCTCTCCTTATGCATCACCTTATAATACTCAAATTGTTAATACAGGTGGTATCGTATCTGCCAAATATACTAAAGGTATGTTTATCCAGAATGGTTATGGACCTTGGAGCGGGCTATATGTCATTGATTCAACACATATAGCAGCCGCAAACATCACCATGGGAGATTCTGTTATCATTACAGGAACCGTTTCGGAAGCTCAGACCTATACGGAGCTTAAAACAATTTCAAACATTACGAAAGTATCTTCAGGAAACACCTTGCATGTTGCGTTTCCTACAACCCTTGTCAATTTATACAATGAAGAACTTGAAGGGGTGCTCGTATCACTAAATAATTTGCCTTGTGTTGATACCTTAGGTTTATATGCTAATGGCGCATGGATAGTGTATAATGGTGTTGATTCAACACATATAGGAGGTTTGCTATATAAATATCCAACGGCGCATATTGGGACTTATTATGATATTACTGGAGTTGTTTATTTGGTCAATGGTGCTGTTATACGTGTTGAACCAAGAGGGGCGGCTGATGTTTCAAGTCACGCCGGAATTTTTGAAACTATAAAAAATACAATCAGCCTATTTCCAAATCCCGCCACCATGGTATTGAATATAAGCAATATGCCGGGGATTGATCAGATTGAGATATTGAATGTTTTAGGCGAAAAGATGCGAACTTTTTCTACAATAGAAAATTCAATAGCAATCAATGTGAGCAATTTGCCAAACGGTATTTATTTTGTTTCGATGTTGCATGATAATTCAGCAATCGTAACACGAAAGTTTATTAAACAATAGCTTGAATAACATTTATAAAAAAAAAGAATAGCAATTTTAAAAAAAGCTATATAAAAATATAATCAATGAAAATACTTAATAGAATTATTCTTATTACAGCACTAGGACTTTTGACAGTTCAAGGTCTATTTGCGCAGCGATTACTACCATTTAAGCTCCCTGAAACAGGACAGAATACCAGCTACACAACCACGCATGGCGAAGATGCAGATATTGTTATCAATCCTCTATCTTTCACAGATAATGGAGATGGAACCATCACGGATAATAATACAAAGCTGATGTGGCAAAAGATTGATGGCGGAGAAATGACGTATGAAAATGCTAAAACAAATTGCAACAATTCTGTTTTGGCTGGATATACGGATTGGCGTTTACCTACTTCAATTGAGTTATTTAGTATTCATCATTTCAATCATATCAATCCGGCACTTGATACAGTCTATTTTAAGAAGACACTTGCTGACTATTGGTGGACAAGTGAAAAAAGTGTGAATGATACCACCAAAATATGGTCATGCAATTCGGGAGGAGGAATCGGTGCACATCCAAAAACAGAAACTGTTAGTGCAGGTGGAACAAAAAAGTTTCATGTACGCGCTGTTCGAAATGCAATTACAACTACATTCGCAGTTTCACATTTCACAGATGTTGGCAATGGAACCATAAAAGATAACTATACGGGCTTAGTTTGGCAAAAAAATCAACCCACAGATTCCATGACTTGGGAACAAGCATTGGCTTATGCTAATACATTTACCTTAGCAGGAAAAACGGATTGGAGAATACCCAATATAAAAGAACTTCAATCCTTAAATATGGTGAACAAAATGAATCCTTCCTTTGATAATACTTTCTTTACGGGACTTCAAACAGGTAACTTTTGGTCGTCAACAAGTATGTATAACACGCCCACACAGGCATGGGATATTCATACAGGATTTGGCATCGTTTCTTATCATAATAAAACAGTGAAAGATTATATTTTATTGGTAAGAGGTGGTTTGGATAATACTGATTTCTTTTTTTCTGACGTATTGATTCCTGCTGATTCGTTTACTATGGGCGATCATTTTGGATTTGTTGACCCTGGACATCCAAGCGATGAAACTCCTCTTCATTCTGTTCAAGTAGATTCATTTTTTATGGCTAAAACAGAAATCACAAACCAACAATACGTATCATTCCTTAATTCTTCATTACTTGCCGGATTAATAGAAGTGAGAAATGATACAGTTTATGCCGTAGGTGGCACCGACATTTATTGTTTATTAAATAAAACTGCCAACTATTACAGCATAAAATATGATGGTACTATATTTTCTATTTCAGATTTCCGCGCTTATCATCCTATGGTTGGCAGCATGTGGTTTGGTGATGCAGCCTTTTGCAATTGGCTGAGCCGACAAAACGGATTAAATGAATGTTATAATTTGACCACATGGAGTTGCGATTTCACCAAGAATGGATATCATTTGCCTACAGAAGCACAATGGGAATGGGCAGGAAGAGGCGGACATACCACCCCCTATTTTAATTATGCCTGTGGCGATAGTATTGAACCCACAAGGGCAAACTTACCCAACTCAGGCGACCCTTATGAAGGTACAAACGAAGCATTATATCCTTATACCACTCCCGCCGGATTTTATAATGGTACATTAAAACAAAAAACGGATTACAACTGGCCCTCAACAGCCACCTCTTTCCAAACCTTGGATGGTGCTAATGGTTATGGGCTTTATGATATGCAAGGAAATGCATGGGAACTAATTAATGATTGGTACGGTCAAACGTATTATAGCACCAGTCCTTTTGATAACCCTACTGGTCCAACCACGGGTTTTATTATGCCCGATGGGAAACCATATCGTGGCATGCGTTGGGGAAACTGGTATAATGGGCTTATGGTTTCCGGTAAAAATGATGGACATTCTCGGATATCCAACCGTAATCCATCCTACTATAGAGGACCTCAAGACCCCAATCATCCCTATTATCATATTGGGTTTAGAGTTGCCAGAAAATATGATGCTTCTCTAACGAGCATGAATAATAATGACGGAAACTCCCCATCGGGTATTCAACTATATCAAAACTTTCCGAACCCCTTTAGCACTTCTACTACAATTCAATTTACGCTTTCGGAAGCTAAGAAGGTAACATTAAGTATATATAATCCGCTTGGGCAATTAGTAACCACTCTGTTAAATGAAACATTATCAACTGGACTTCATAGCTATCAATGGAATGCTAAGAGTTATCCAAATGGTATTTATACCTGCAAAATGCAATTCGACAATCAACTCTTCACAAAAAAAATGATATTAATTAAATAAATCAGCGACATGAAAAAACTATTTCTATTATCAAGCATTATTTTTTGGACAATAGCAGCCATTGCCCAGGAAAGTTTTATGGTTAAAACTGAAACACATTATTGGGATGCAGCCAATGCATACAATGGTTACACCTTATTTGGCACACGCGGAACATCCTATTTAATAGATATGGAGGGTCATGTAGTGCATACCTGGAATATAGGCACTAATCCTCGTTTCACAGAAGCAGGTACTTTATTAGATGCTGTAGGAGGTAATCCAAGCAATCAAAATACCTGGCAGGAGTTGGATTGGAGTGGCAATATTGTTTGGGAATATACCGAAACCAGAACCAATTATCACGGTCATCACGACTTTGCAAAGATATATAATACTAAATTGGGAGATTCCACCTTTATCTATATTGCAAATAAAGATTTGACCTCTGCTCAATGTATTGCCGCAGGATGTGATGCTTCACAAACCTATACAAATCCGCAAATGGATTGTATTGTTGAGGTGAACAGAGCGGGAACCGTCATTTGGGAATGGTGGTTTTTCAATCATGTGGTTCAAGATATGTATCCTGCCCTGCCTACCTATGGCGTTATAGCAAACACCCCTGGAAGGATAGATTTGAATATTGCCGGCAATCCGGTGAAAAACGATTGGATACATTGTAATTCCTTAGATTATAATCAAGGTTTAGATTTGATTGTCATTAATTCTGTGCATGGTGAGTTTTATGTGATTGACCATGGCAATACCTTTATGCCCAACAATCCCGATAGCAGTATTACCCTTGCAGCAAGTAGTTTGGGTGATTTTAAATACCGCTTTGGCGACCCTGCCAAATATGACCGTGGTAGTCCGCCTTCTGTTAACACTAACTGGGAAAAAGCTACCGCAGGAAACAAACAAATTGGAGGTGCTCATGATATACAATGGATACGCGCAGGACTTCCGGGAGCTGGAAACTTTATGATATTTAATAACGCTGAGAATCTTTTCGAACTAACTCCTCAATCCTATGTTATGGAGATTAATCCTTATCTAAATTCTTCTGGAACAAATACCGGAGCTTTTGTAAATCCCCCGGATGCCGGATATAACATAGTGAATTCACCTGATGCAAATCTTATGAAAGAGAAAAAGAATGTTTCGAAACAAATTGTTTGGACATTTTCGAGTAAAAACAATACGTCTTTTTATAGCACTATTGGCTCGAGTGGACAACGTTTGCCAAATGGCAACACTATGATATGTTCCATGAACGATGGGCATTTCTTTGAAGTGAAACCTTCGGATACTTCTATTGTTTGGGAATATATAAATCCGATGACGCGCGATGGCATTAAGAAAATTAAAAAGGATAATTATCCTACCTATAATGGTGTGTTCAGGGCTTATCGTTACACCAGAGAT
>CAIWVT010000085.1 GCA_903916135.1 uncultured bacterium | reverse complement strand
TACTTAAAAAATTAGATTTTACCCATTATTTGGTTAGTCTAAATCATAGCTTATCCACAGTTCAAAGTCATTAATTTCAAGGATAATCAAGAAATTTATTAATAACTATTTACCCCACAGGGATGATATTGATGTAATATTTGACAGTAATTTTAAAATAACAGAAATCAACAAAAAATGGATATCAACAAAATTCTCGATCCGGAAATAAAGAGTTTTGTACTTGAACTAATAAATACAATAGAAGAACTGCAACAAATAATTAAAGCACAAAAGGAAGAAATACAGAGTCTGAGAGATGAAGTAAATAGATTAAAAGGGGAACAAGGGAAGCCAGACATAAAAGCGAGCAAAAAAAAACGCCGGAATTCAAGGATATTTCATCAGAAAAAGAAAGGAAAGAGATAAAGAAATGGCAAAAAGAAGGTAAAAAGGCTAATATAGAAATAGACCGACAAATAAAAGTCGATGTCAACAAAAATCTGTTACCTGAAGACGCCTATTTAACAGAAAGAAGAACCGTAATAAGCCAGAACATAAAATTGGTACGGGAAAATACGGAATATGAAGTTTTGGTATTTTATTCACCCTCAACAAAAAAGAGCTATACAATAACCCCTGAAGAATACAAAGGCTATTATGGGGTTGACCTTAAGTGTCTTTCAATCTGTTTGTACCATATATGTAATGTTTCAAGGGACAAACTAAGGGAATTTTTCAGTACATTTCGTATAGACATCCCAGCAGGAAGCATGAATAATATCTTGAATAAGGACAAAGGGATTTTCTTAAAAGAATCCCAGGATATATTATACGCAGGTCTGAAATATTTATATACACATATAGATTCAACAGGTTCAAGGGAAAGAGGCATAAACCAGTTTACACAAGTTGTATGCAGCGAACTATTCAGTTTCTTTACCACCCTTAAAAGCAAAAGCAGGCTGAATGTACTTGCTGCATTGCAAGGCATAAAGGTAGAGGATTTGAAATACCGCTATAATGAAGAAGGTATAAAAATGATGGGAATATTGAAGGTGCCTAAAAAATATATTGATATTTTTTCAAAACTACCATCAAAACAAACCACTTTTGACATAAAAGGCTTGGAAGAGTTTGTAAAGAAAAATATGCATACTTTAATCAAGCACAAGAACATGTTCAACTGGGTAAAAGATGCTTTAGCCATAGGATATTATCATACCCAAAACATTTTACCGATTGTCAAAAACCTAATAAGTGACCATGCACCTGAATATGATAAAATAGCAAAAGATGGACAGGGACTTTGCTGGGTACATGATGGCAGGCATTACAAAAAAATAGAACCCACTACACCTATTCTTAGAACGGATTATGAAACATTTTTAGAAAAGTACTGGGATTATTATCGCAAACTATTAAACTACAAAAACAGGCCTTCGCAAGAATTAGCCATAAAACTTGATAAAGAATTTGATGAACTTTTTACTACCAAAACCTGTTACAAGTTATTAAATCAAAGGATTGAGAAAACTTATGCTGAAAAAGAAAAGCTCCTCCTTGTGCTCAAACATCCTCAAATCCCATTACATAATAACATAGCTGAACTTGGAGCAAGGGCTAAAGTCAGAAAAAAAGATGTTAGTTTCCATACCATGAGCGAATTAGGAACAAACTTACAGGATGCGTTTTTGACAATAATACAAACTGCTAATAAACTTCATATTAGTGCTTATAAATATATCTCAGACAGACTCAAAAATTCTTTTGAATTAACTTCTCTCGCTGATTTAATTCTTGCTAAAGTAAACTCCTCATGATTTTTCAGTAGTTTTTGACAGGATACAACCCCGCCTTTCGAACTAACCGTCATTGCGAAAATTATGACCATTGATATCCGATTAAAAATCGGAACTACACAGGGTCAAAATTTGAAGCAATCCCCCGAACCGGAGACCGGAAGATCATTTCCCGGACATGCG
>CAIWVT010000084.1 GCA_903916135.1 uncultured bacterium | reverse complement strand
GATTTTTATTGGCAATACAATAAAGTAACTATTGGAAATACTTATTGGCTTGTTTTTGAAACTACAAAAAATGATTTACCTGCTGGTGATACAAATAATCACCCTAATATAGGAATAAATACTGCTGGTGGTTATGCTAGTGGTTTAGTAAAATACGATAACACCTCTGATGGTTGGATAACCATTCCAACAATAGATTTATATTTCTTTATTTTATCAACTCCATTTATTCCACGAGGAAAGATTTTAAAGAAAAGTCAGGGTAGACTTTTTCTATTCAACTCAGTTTTTAATGAAAATGCTTTCAATTACTCTCAAATAAATGACCCAGAGAATTTTGAAATAAATGATACAGCAAATACTGGAGGATTTTATACTGTGTATCATGGAAAGGGAGGAATTGTTGATGTTAATGATTTTGGTGAATATTTGTTAATTGAAAAAGAAAATGATTTATTGAAATGTATGTTTCTTTTTGATAGCACAAATACAAATTTTATTGTTCAGATAACTCCAGTAATAAGTGGAGAAAGTATTGGACCTGTTTCAAATGCAACAGCACTTAATTATATGAACAATGTGTATTATGTAACGAATGAAGAAGGAATTATAGAATTTACTCCTGAAGCAACTGGTGGACAAACAACTTCAACACTAAATATTATTTCACAGAAAATAAATAATTATGTTACTAGAGTTTTAGACTTTGAGAATAGTAGATGTGCTGGGTGGAATCAAAAACTATTTTGGGTAACTGCTGTGCCACTACTTAAAGGATTGCCAAAACCATACCCAAATAATGGGGTGATAATGTATGATTTAATTCGTCAAGCGTGGACACGTTTTGATAATTGGAATTGTGCTGATATTAAACCAGTAAATAATACACTTTACTATTTCTCATTAAATGATGGAGCAATTTATCAGTGTTTTGTTGACTTTCAAGATGCCGCTAACGGAAACCCATTAGAATATACAGCTTCATTTTCTACTAAAAGATTTGACCTTGATAGTCCTGAACTTTTAAGCAAAGAGATTTATGTTTATCTACAAGGATATATAAACTTATCAAGTAAGTTTTATGTTGATATTTTATATAATGAAAATGGTTATTTAGGTAAACAGACATATTTAATTGATGGTTCTAGCTCTATTTATGTATTCGGTGGAATACAGGGTGGACTTGGATATTTCCCTTTTGGCATACCACTACTGGGTGGATTTAATTTAAGAACAATGCAGGGTGCACAAAATCTAGCCTTTTTCAGAGTATATTTGGAGTGTTCACAAGCATTTAGACCACATAATATTCAAGTAGTTTGCTACTCTCAAGATTTAGGTTCAGAATGGGGAGTAAATAACATAACCTTGATTACTGCTCCTGAAAAATCTATTGAAACTCAGCTTGTTCTTTCGCCGACACTTAATCCACCAATCGTTTTATAAATTTAACTTGTGCTTTATTTTTATCAATAGTATAATAATTAACATATATGACTACAATCTACCCAAGTGACCCAAAATCAACAAATAAATATCCAAATATTTTTGTAGCCACACTTGCAGGTTCTCTTGCTCTTGGTGGAACAGAAACTTCTATAAAATTAG
>CAIWVT010000083.1 GCA_903916135.1 uncultured bacterium | reverse complement strand
GACCGCGACATCAAAGCCATCAACCCTGTGGTGGCTCAAATTCATAAAGCTTATGAGCACATCAGCACCTTGTCGAACGACGAACTGCGCCAAAAAACTATCGAATTCAAGCAAATCATTCAAGATAATGTGGCTGCCGACGAACAAGAAATCGCCCTGTTGAAAGAACAAGCCGAAACCGACGACACCATCTCAATTGATGAAAAAGAAGGCATCTATAAGGACATAGATTTGATGACCAAAGCCATCTACGAAAAAACGCAAATCGTGCTCAACGACATTTTGCCCGAGGCGTTTGCCGTGATGAAAGAAACCGCGCGGAGGTTCAAAGAAAACGAAAAGGTGGTAGTCAGCGCCACGCAGATGGACCGCGATTTGGCTGCCCGATATGACAGCATCAACATCGTGGACGACACGGCTTACTACAATTCATCGTGGATGGCGGGCGGCAACATGATACGTTGGGACATGGTTCACTATGATGTGCAGCTCATCGGCGGCATGGTGCTCCATCAGGGTAAAATATCCGAAATGGGCACAGGGGAAGGCAAGACCTTGGTGGCTACGCTGCCGATGTATCTCAATGCGCTGCCGGGCAAAGGCGTTCATATCGTTACGGTGAACGACTATTTGGCACGCCGCGACAGCGAATGGATGGGCATGTTGTTTCAGTTTCACGGGCTGACCGTTGACTGCATTGACCGCCACGAACCCAATTCCGCAGAGCGAAAAAATGCGTACAACTGCGACATCACCTACGGCACCAACAACGAATTTGGTTTCGATTACTTACGTGATAACATGACCCGCTCCCCGGAGGAGTTGGTGCAACGCCCCCATAACTATACCATCGTGGATGAGGTGGATTCTGTTTTGATTGATGATGCGCGTACGCCTCTCATCATTTCGGGTCCCACGCCCAAAGGCGAAAACCAGGAATTTGAAGCCTTCCGTCCCAATGTGCAGCGGATTTATGCCGCCCAACGCAATTTGGTCACCACCATTTTGGCAGAGGCAAAGAAACTCCTCTCGCAAGAGCCGCTGAGTTCGGAAAACGAAAAAGCCGGTGGCGCTTTGTTGTTGCGGGCGCATCATGGCTTGCCCAAAAACAAAGCCATCATCAAGTTCTTGAGCGAATCAGGCAACCGTGCGCTGATGCAGAAAACCGAGAACTTCTACATGGCTGAGCAAGGCAAAAACATGCACTTGATTGACGACGAATTGTTTTTTGTGATAGATGAAAAGAACAACTCTGTTGACCTGACGGAAAAAGGCATTGACCTCATCACGGCGGGCACCGACGATTCGCGCTTTTTTATCCTGCCGGATATAGGCAACGAAATTGCCGAGTTGGAGAAATCGCCCCTCAACGAAAGCGAACGTTTGATAAAGAAAAATGATTTGCTGCAAGATTATGAGTTGAAACCCGACCGCGTTCACACCGTCACCCAACTGCTGAAGGCGTATGCATTGTTCGAAATTGATGTGGAATATGTTATCATAGATAATAAGATCAAAATTGTTGACGAACAAACCGGACGTATCTTGGAAGGCAGACGCTATTCCGACGGTTTGCATCAAGCCATCGAAGCCAAAGAAAATGTGAAGATAGAAGCGGCAACGCAAACCTATGCTACTATTACGTTGCAGAACTATTTCCGTATGTATAAAAAGCTCGCGGGGATGACCGGTACAGCCGAAACGGAAGCGGGCGAATTGTGGGACATCTATAAGTTGGATGTGGTGGTGATTCCCACCAACCGACCTGTGGTGCGTAAAGATTTCGAGGATTTGGTTTATAAAACCAAACGTGAAAAATATAATGCCGTTATTGACGAAATTGCTAACCTCATCGCCAAAGGACGTCCTGTTTTGGTAGGGACTACCTCGGTAGAAATATCGGAGTTGCTCAGCAAGATGTTGAAGTTTCGAAAGATTAACCATAATGTGCTGAACGCGAAATTGCATCAGCGGGAAGCGGATATCGTTGCCGAAGCGGGTTTGGCAGGCACGGTAACCATCGCCACCAACATGGCAGGTCGTGGAACCGACATCAAGTTGGGCAAAGGCGTTGTGGAAGCGGGTGGTTTGGCAATCATAGGCACCGAACGTCACGAATCGCGGCGCGTTGACCGTCAGTTGCGGGGTCGTGCCGGACGTCAGGGCGACCCGGGCACCTCGCAGTTCTTCGTTTCGCTCGAAGATGATTTGATGCGCATGTTTGGCTCCGAACGTATCTCGAAAATCATGGACAGATTGGGTCTGAAAGATGGCGAAGTGATTCAACATTCGATGATCACCAAATCTATAGAGCGTGCTCAGAAAAAGGTAGAAGAAAACAACTTCGGCATCCGTAAACGTTTGTTGGAATATGATGATGTGATGAACTCGCAGCGCGAAGTTATCTATGAAAAACGCCGCCACGGTTTGCATGGCGACCGTTTGGCGGTTGATATTGCCAATATGTTTTACGATGTATGTGAACATATCGTCAACGACCATCAAGAACAACGCGATTTCGAGAACTTCAAACTCGATATGCTGCGCAATTTTGGTATTGATGCGCCTTTCACCGAGAAAGAATTCTTCTCTGCCAATGCCGAACAGCTCACCGACGATTTATATGAGAAGGCATATAAGACCTATCAGCAAAAAGCGGACTTGATAGCGCAGGAATCTTATCCCGTTATCAAAGATGTGTATGAAAATAACTCCCGCCGCTACGAAAACATAGCCATCCCCATCTCCGATGGATTGAAAACCTTGCAGGTGATAGTCAATCTGAAGAAATCGTATGACAACAAAGGCAAAGACGTAACCCTTGCCATCGAAAAAGGCATCTCCTTGGCTATCATTGACGATGCATGGAAAGATCATCTACGCGAAATGGACGATTTGAAACAATCTGTTCAAAGTGCTACTTACGAACAAAAAGATCCTTTGTTGATTTATAAGTTCGAATCCTTTGGTTTGTTCAAGAAAATGGTGCAGAAAATCAACAAAGATATTGTTTCGTTCTTAGAGAAAGGAACCCTGCCGTTCAAGAATCAGGAAACCATCAAAGAAGCCCAACAAAGCAAGACGGATATGAGCAAACTCAAAATCAGTCGCGACGATGGCATGGAACAAGCCCGCCAACAAAACACCCAAGAGGTGCAGCATGTTCAACCCATAAAAGTGGAGAAAAAAGTAGGCAGAAACGACCTCTGTCCCTGCGGCAGCGGCAAGAAATATAAGAACTGCCACGGAACGGGGGAGTAAGGTTTTTAGAGAATAGTGAATAGATAATAGTGAATAGTTTTCGTAAAATGTAAATGGTAAAAGGTATTTGGTAAACGCGAATCACAAATCTTAATTCACAAATCTAAAATCACAAATCTAAAATCACTAACACAATGAGTAAGGTAATCGTAATCACAGGAGCAGCAGGATTTATTGGTAGTTGTTTGCTTGCGAAATTAAACAATAAAGGCATCAAGGATATCATCATTGTGGATGATTTCTTCAAGGGATATAAATTGGTGAATATAGATAGCAAGTCCTATATTGACCATGTGCAACGCGATGTGTTCTTCGATTGGTTTCGTCAGAATCACGACGCGGTTGAGTTTGTGTTTCATTTGGGAGCGCGCACCGACACTACGGAATTTGACAAGAGTATTTTTGATACACTCAATCTCAATTACTCGAAAAGCGTGTGGCAGTTGTGTACCGAATATCAGGTTCCTATGGTTTACGCATCTTCTGCGGCTACTTATGGGCTTGGCGAATTGGGCTACGACGATGATGTGTCGCTGATTCCGCAACTGAAACCTTTGAACCCCTATGGCGAATCGAAAAATGATTTCGATAAATGGGTGATCACCCAAACCACCACGCCACCTTTTTGGGCAGGCTTGAAATTCTTTAATGTGTATGGTCCGAATGAGTTCCACAAGCAACGGATGGCTTCTGTGGTGTTTCATGCCTTCAATCAAATCAACGAAACGGGGCGTATGCAGTTGTTTCGTTCCCACAAAGAAGGCATCGCCGACGGACATCAGAAACGCGATTTTATCTATGTGAAAGATGTGGTGAAAGTGTGTCTGTTTTTCTATCTCAACCCGAAACATTCGGGCATATATAACTTGGGCACAGGCGAAGCAAGCACCTTTCTCGACTTGGTGAACAACACCTTTTTAGCCATGCGCCTCGAGCCGAAGATAGACTTCGTGGATACCCCCCTCGACATTCGCGACAAATACCAATATTTCACCGAAGCTAAGATGGATAAACTGCGCGCCATAGGTTACGATTTGGAATTTGCTTCCTTGGAAGAAGGCATCGACGATTATGTGCAATCCTATCTGATTAATAAGCAATATTACTAAGCGTTTAGAAGATCCAAATACCAAATTCCAAGCTCCAAATACCAAGGGGGATTGGTAGCTGATGGTGTTTTGAATTATTGTGTTTCTTTTTTCTTTCGTGTTAGAGATATTATTACCTTATCCTAAAATGTTTGCCTCCTTGGAATTTGGGTTTTGGAATTTGGGTCTTGGATCTTAATCCCTAACAACCTACGGTATCCCAATCTATCAAAAAAAAGGAAAGACCACCATCAAGCCCTCCCTAAAAGTGCATGCTTATGCCATAGCGCAAGATGAAGGAGGACGCTAATGTCTCTCCCAAGAGATAGCCTTTCGATTTGTAGCCCGTTTGCAGGAAGATGCCGAGTTGGTGGGGCAGTTTAAACGGATGGAGCATCACATCCAACTTTGCGGCGGCGCCGGGGTAGTTTCCTACTGCGGGTTTTTGGTAAGAATCCAACTCAAATTTCGGTTGATTCCAAAAGTCGAGGTGAGCATTGAGGGCGAGCCATTTCAGATTCAAGATATTGTAGCCTTTCAGCGAGATGCCGTAGAAATCTTTGAAGGTGTTGTCGCCAAGGCTGAAGTCGCCACAGAACAAAATACTTTTGTAACGGATATAATTGATGAAGTGAAACTCGCCTCCAAAGGGACTGAGGGCATAGCCAAGTGCAGGCAAATATCGTACCTTGCCCATGCGTATCATCGGGAGGCGCTTCAGTTGGCTTTGCCCTTTGATGCCGTAGGTATAAAGGATGGAAAACGCCGCGTACGCCTGCAAAGGATTGGCTAAAGCGAGCAAACTTTGGTTGGACAGCCGTGTGATATTATACTTTTTCCCGACAGGAATCAAATACAGATAATTGATTTGATTCATATAATTCACCATATCGTTGCCCGCCTTGAGGTTTTTTGTTGGGGTGAAGCGGGTATAAAATGTGTAGAGCAACAGATTGTTTTGCGCAATCAAATAGAGCATTCCTTGACGATAGTGAAGGGTATCGTCCGAGAGGATTTGTGCGCTGAGGTCGTTGGCAAGTTGGGCTTCGCCGCCCACACCGCTGAGTTGCATGGTCATCACTTCCTGAGTGGTGGGGTAGGTATATTTGGAACCCAACGTACCCCATCGCGCAAAGCCTGAGCCATTCCCGAAAGGAAAATACATATTGAGGTTGAAGGAATTGCCCGTGTAGCCCAATTCGCGGAAGCGGGAACCATGACCAAACACCTCGTGCTGCGTGAGCGCCATCAGATGATCTATTTGCGCATCCAACGCCAAGAGTTTCACCAAACGATAGCCGAAACCAGCTGTCTTTTTCCAAAAATTGTTCTCGCGAAAGGGCTTATTGGGGATGTATTTGTCCTCCAAAGTATATAGCCCGCGATGCAAGGTGAGCAAATTATAGGACCCGAACACTGCCGACTGATGTTGATCGAAAATTATCGCAGAATTGGATTGCCCATCAACGCGTAACGATATCGTTTGCCATAGGATGAGACATATTATCCCACTTAAAATTGGGTTGCGGAGGTATTTTCTCACTGTTTTGCTTTCAAAGAATTGATAAAATCTGGATTCACGGCTTGTTGGAGAGATTGCGCTTTCAGGGCGTCGTTCAAAGCGTTTTTGAAATCTCCCAATTTGTTATAGGTCTGTGCACGATTGCTATACGCTTCGCCATGCGTAGGATTGAGCGCGATGGTTTTGCTGAAATCTGCCAAAGCTTCCTGATATTTTTGGGAGTTATAAAAGGTGATGCCTCTATAAAAATAGTTGAGGAAGTCGTCGGGCATTCTTGATATCATATAATCCAAATCTTTAAGGGCTTCTTGGTTTCTGCCAAGACTCATATTGCAAAATCCGCGGTTTTGGAAGCTTAAAAGCTTGTTGGGATTGATTCGGATGGCTCTATTGATGAACGTAAGGGCACGCTCATACTGCCGCATCGTCATATACGTGGTGCCACTATTGACCAAAGCATCCGAAAAGTTGGAGTCAATGGCAAGCGCTCTTTGGTAATCCTCCAAAGATTTGTCATACTGTTTCATCAATCCGAAAAGATTCCCCCTGTTGCTGAAAACTGAGGCATTATGGGTGTTGATGGAGATAAATGTGTTATAATCCTGCATCGCTTTCTCGTATTGATTGGCTTCGCGGGCGTAATAATTGCCCCGATTGAGGTAAGCCGTCTCCGCTTTGAGGGGATATTTGTTGATGACGTCGGTCCACAATCTCTCGTTGTTGCGCCACACTTTTGTCCGTTGGAAAGTCATCACCATAAAAACAAGGGCGGCACACACTAATATCGCGGTAACGCACATTTTCAAGGGTTTCAGTATGGCAGGATTGAGGTTTTTGCTTTGATAGAAGCGTTGCAGCTCCATCGCCACGATGAACGCCAAGCCGATGTAGGGCAGATAGGCATAGCGATCAGCCATCAAGACCGCGCCCACGGAAACAAACTGAAGCACAAGCACCACATTGACCAAATAAAACAGAAAACCAAACACATAGAGGCGCGAAATCCGTAGCGATCTGTATAATAGGAATCCAATTCCGACAACCAAGGCGGGTGTGATATAGAAGATGATGGGCAAAGTTTCTGTAATCGGAAAGGTGACAGGGTAAGGGTAAACCGCCGACAGATGTATCGGAATTAGGAACTTAAACAGGTAAGCCATGAAGCCATAGGATGCAAAAAGGAAACGATATCGCAAACCCATGACGCTCCAAGTTGAGATGGCGGAGGCGTCCGACTGTGCGCGGATGGATAGAATGCCAAAAACGATGGCAATGAGGAAAAACGGAACTTTTTCCGCGATAGATTTCCAATCAAATTTGCGTTTCTGATAGTAATCTATCAACAGTAAAACGACGGGAAAGGTAACTGCAGCGGGCTTCGACAATGCCGAGAGCACGAAAAGTATCAGCGTAAGCGCATAAAAAATCAGTTGTAGTTTGTTGCGTTTCACATAATTGAGATAGGTTATCAATCCCCCTAAAAAGAAAAATGCAAACAGTACGTCTTTGCGGCTCGACACCCAAGAGACCGATTCAACATGCATGGGATGTATGCCAAACAGCAAGGCGACGATGGCGGCAACCAGGATTTTTTTGTTGGAGAGTTTATAGATAAACAAAAAAACCAACAAAGTGTTCAACAGGTGAAGCAACACATTCACAAGATGATAGCGGGAGGGGTCGAGCTTCACAGCCTGATAGTCCATCGCCAAAGAAAGCATCGTGAGGGGATGATAGTTGCTCATCATGAAATGCGAAAACATGTTTTTGACGGCAGGCGCATTGAGATGCATAATGTTTTCATTCTCGGTGACATAACCCGGATCGTCCCAATTGGTGAAGCCGTTTTTGAGCGATGGATAAAAACTGATGTAGGTGAGCAATAGCAATCCAATCACCACAAAAATAAGTGTATAGTTGAACTTCCGTGGCGATTTCTGCGGAAGCTTTTGAACGGAAGGGGCTGTTCTTTTTGTTGCGGGTGTTTTGTTCTTTTTTGATGGATGTGCCATAGCGGTCAAAATGAATTTCGTTTGATTTATGATTTTATTTTTGAGATTTTATTCGGTTTAGGTGTTTAGTTTTTCTTGGTGAATTTTGCGCTGATGGATGAAAATATACCACTGAGGCACTAAGAGCACTAAGAGACACTAAGTTTAATTTTTAAGCCATCTCCGAAAAGTCCTCATGCTAACACAAAGACACTAAGACTCTAAGAAACACAAAGTTTTTTCAAGTTGCTTAAGCAGCATTAAAGTGCTTTGTGTTACTTTGTGTCCTTGTGCCTTTGTGCTTATTTTTTTCTTTGTGGTTTTCGAAGTGACGTCATATCTTACTAATGAATTATTTACATTCAATTGCTTTTTAGTGAAAAAATAAATTCGTGATACTTTCCTTTTCCTTTTGTGGTGATAGACCTATTCGTATCACCCCTTCAAAAAAAGAATTTACAAAGATACGAAATGAAACAATAAATTGATTGTTCGAAGGAAATTATTTTCGAAATTAGGCAAAACATCCGGCGAAATGCACTCTGTTTATCCCTCAAAATATAGGCATAAAGAAATCGCATCTTCTGAAAAAGAAGATGGAGCGCATCATTTTATGAAGGAGAAATTATGGTCTAATGATGTTGAAAATCAAATCGCAAGATTCGGTCATGTTGACGTTGGTAGCGATGACATATTTCTTTGAGAGGTCGCCAATCAGCAAAGGGTCAATCGTAACAGCGGTTCCTGCCACAGCATGATAGCCCGAAGTGATAGGACCATCGGCATTGTCAGACGTGCTAATCCACAAATCTGCCCCTACAATTTCAAGATATATTTTTTCACCCGGTTTCCACCCATGAATACAAATTTTACGGAAATCGCTTTTAGGAATTATCAGTTGATAATGACCTTTCATGCTGCGGTCTCCCAAAATATTCAATGGAAAATAGGAATTCACTCTGCGCTGACAATCATCATAGTCGCCAAAATTAAAAATCAATCCACCTCTATTCTTATTCAGCTTTTTAATCAAGGTTTGACGCAATTGGTTCATAGCTTGTCGGTCTGAACCCACTGCATCTATGCGTTCTTGTTGCGTTTTATGCTTGGTAATAATCAAAGTTCTATAATCCAACACCGCCGTAGCGCCATCAGGAACTAATTGGGTGGTCATTTCAGTAGCCAAACCTTCCAAATTAGCCAAACGTAACTCATACGAACCCTTATAGAAACGATCACGGGTGTCTCCCCAAATCAAGTCATATTTTTCAGAATTAACAGGATGAACGAGGCGAACCAAATCATCAAATTCATCTAATTTGGAACTCATTTCTTTAAATTCGGATTCAAAAAAATCTGTCAACTTGATTTGCGCTTCCTTATCGCCCGACAACAAACCAAATTTTGAAATATATTGATTCGCCGGTACAGAAAAATCATTGAACATAGCCAATTGCCACGGACCATCTGTTTTGTGTTTGTCTAAACGAAATAAATGGTAAACCACAATGTTTACGCTATTTTCAAGACTCCCTTCCATAGGGTAAATAAACCAATTATAAGCACCTTGCCAACCTTTCATACTAAATATATTTAAAAAATTGCGTCAAAGGTAATTCATTTTATGTAATAAAAAAGAAAAAAGAAATTTATTTTTATGAAAGAAAAAAATACATGGAGCAAATTAAACTTCAATTCGATTATTATAGATTGATAAACAATATGATAAAGATATAAATACGCTAAATAAAAATT
>CAIWVT010000082.1 GCA_903916135.1 uncultured bacterium | reverse complement strand
TAAACATGCTGCAAAAATAAGCTAAATATACTATGCTTCAACACGATCGGGGGGAACACATTTCAAAATCCTAAAACAAATTAATCGCAAGCTATTGATAATCTAATAAGTGATTTATTGTCCCATCGGAATTTATTAAAAATAATTTCGAAATTAACAAATCTTTATCTTTTTTGAGTGGATTATGCTGCAATGTGGGTTAATGGATTATAGTCAAAAAAGAAAGACTTTTCGGAGCGGCATCATGTATGAAAAGCACGATATTTTCTACTAATGTCTTATAATTTTTAAGCCAACCAAATCAATGCGATTGTTACTGGCTTTGAGTATGGTGATTTCGAAAGGCGCAATGTTTATTTTTTCGTTCGGTTCGGGTATGCGCTCCATTTGCGACAGGATATATCCCGCTAAGGTTTCGTATTCTGCATCTTCAGGAATATCTAAGGGATATTTGTTGTTCAAATAGTCAATTTCTAAACGTCCTGAAAACACATATTCATTGTCGGCTATATGTTTTTCGGTAAGTTCGGGCACATCAAATTCATCATGAATCTCGCCTGTAATTTCTTCTATCAAATCTTCAAGCGATACCATACCGGAAGTTCCGCCAAACTCATCCACCACCACTGCAATACTTTTATGTTGCGCGATAAACATACGCAATATTTCTTTAGCAAGCATAGATTGAGGCACAATGAGAATAGGCTTTAGTATAGATTTATTAGTCCGAGGCATACCAAACATGTCGAATGAATGTACGTAACCAATAATATTATCAATATGTTTACGATAGACCAATATTTTGGAATGACCTGATTTCACAAACTTTTCGTTTAGTTCCGTCAGGGAATCATTTTCCTCTATCGCCACAATTTCGTTCCGAGGAATCATACATTCGCGAATCTTCGTAAAGGAGAATTCTATCGCATTTTGAAACATCTGCATCTCAGGCAAATGTTTCTCATTTTCCGCATCTGAAATGGCATATTCTCTGACGTAATGATTCAAATCGGCAGCACTAAATTCATACTTTTCGGTATTGAATTTCAATCGAAATATATATTGCAGTATAAATTCCGAAATCTCAACAAAGATAAATTGGATGGGATACAACAAATAATAGGTAAGGAACAAGGGTAAAATAAAGACACGAAGCACACGGTTTGGGTTGATGCGAAACAATACTTTGGGTGTGAATTCGGCAACAAACAATATCAGCAAGGTTGATATTATGGTTTGAAAAATCATGACAATAAAATCAGAATTGAAACTCAGGGGAAGGATTTCTCGAATATATGGCTCTAAGATTTGCGCCATGGCAATACCATAGATAACAAGCGACACTGTGTTGCCCAATAACATTGTTGAAATAAAATCGGCAGGATTATTTTGGAAACCTGATAATACTTTGCCTGCGAAAAGTCGGTTTTTTTTATCTAATTCTATTTTTAATCTGTTGGCAGTAATGAAAGCTATTTCCATTCCCGAAAAAAAAGCAGAACTGATTACCGTTGCAATTGCTATCAGTATGAAATGATTCATGGAGTATGCTATTTTTTTTCGGCTTGGGTATCGTCGGTACTGATATAAAATGTACCGCTCACCTTCTGTATTTTCCATTTCAGGAAGGAATCATCGGCATCCATTCCTTCGCCATAAACAATTTTATCGTTGGTAGTGATTTTTACAAACACATCCGTATAAATCTTCCTTCGGTTTTCATCCCAAATCAATTTCTCCGTGTTCAATTTCTCTCCTTTTTCGTTCACCACCACCACATCGTTTTTGGCTTCCATCACATTTTTTTTATCATATTTAATAGCATATTTCGCTGTTAAACGTGTTTTCACATGCATCACCGAATCGTAGAAAACCACATTGACACCTTTGGGCATTTCAAGGTATGGATTTTTCCCCAAATAGCGTTTATAAAGTGGTGCTTTCATTATAGCTTTTATTTTGGCGGAATCGCTATAAATAATTTCAACGTTCTTAACGGTTTCAATAGGAAAAGTATCAACAAAAGTAATGGCTTCGATATCTTCCATTTTGTTTTTGCACGAACACAAAGCCATGCCTAAAAAAGCAAGTACAATTAAAGGTTTTAGCAAGGACTTTCGCATGGGACAATTAGTTTAACTTTGGTCTGTAGAACCAAAATTCGCGGAAAGAAAACCCAAGAGTGAATTTTACATAATTCTCTTGTATCAGATTTTGGTTGATGGTTCCTTTTTTGCCTGCTTCTACAGCCAAATTGATAATGGTTCTGATTTTCTTGATAGGAAAACCCACACCTATGCTTACGCTGAAATCATTGATTTTGGTATTCTTGAGTTCCAAATTACTTTGCCCATAATGAAAACCAAAACGATAGCTCATCTTCTTCCAATATTTTGTAAGAGAAGAATAACGGGGAATAATTTCACCGCCCACAGCAAAATTAAAACTATTGGTGATAGAATCCATCACGCCAAAGCTTTTGAACTTACGCCAATTCTGCCATTCAAAATCAGCACCCAACATCCATTGATTCTTTTTCATAAACGTGATGCCACCGCCAATGGTTAATGGCATACTTATTTTTCCACTCGTATCACTAATATTTATTACGGTATCTTTGATGCTTTCCACATCGCCAACTGCTGTAAAACGTTCAGCCAATTGGGTGTTGGTAGCATTAATTTTCATGGGCAAATTAAAATTGGTTCCAATGGTCAATTCATAGTTTTTCTTTAAATCAATTTGATATTGCAAACCATAATCAAAATAGAAACTTGAAATATGCAAATCATTTTTAATACGTACGTTGAACGAATAGCTTTGGTCGGGAAGATACACTGAACGATTCTTTAAGGTGGAGCCAAACAAATAACCGACATTCACACCAAGGGATAAATGTTTGAACAAACGGAAGGATGTTCCTAAATAGGCTTTGTTGATGCCGCCCGTGCCATCAAATTTCTCTTGAACCTGACCAATATTCGCTAAGGTATCTCGCGTAACAATTTGATATCCTGTTTTTGAAAAAGGAACCATTCCTACTGAAACACCGCACCAATGCGTTACAGGAAAACCAAACAACACATATCCGATAGAAGTATGGTTGGTAAAATCCTGCGTCGTAACATTCGATTGCAATTGATTGAAATTACTTATGACACCTACATCAAAAATAAAAGTATTGGTATCAAAAGCGGAGTAGGAAGCTGGGTTGCCATAATTAATAAAAGCAGGATTCCGCACAGCCGATTTCAAGCCACCCATAGCCGATGAATATGCCGAATGGCTCGATTGAATTTCGCCCAAACCATAGTAAGAATAGGGTGAACTGATGCGGGTTTGTGCAGTGGTTGAAAAACATGTTGCACCAAGCAACATCAAAATCAATACGTACTTAATGTGTTTCGTTATTGTCATTATAATCAAGAATTACTTTCAGGCCTGTTAAAACTATATTTGAAACTGCAAATATCTTATTTTTTAGCTTACTAACCAAATAATCTGCATCACCACCCGACAAAATTATGTGGAGCGGAGCATAGTTAGCACGATATAAGTCAATGATACCATCAATTTCAGCAATAGTACCGTTTATAACACCTGACAAAATTGACGTGCTTGTGTTGGTGCCAATCAGGGTGTTATATTCAATCAAATCTATTAACGGAAGTTTGTCGGTAAAAGTATGTAGTGCCGAAAAACGCATCTGTAATCCGGGAGAAATAGCACCACCAAAATATTCTCCTGCTGCATTTATGTAATCATATTTCACGCATGTCCCTGCATCTATCACCAAAACATGTGTATTTGGAAACAGTTCATGAGCCGCCACGGCAGATGCCAAACGATCTTTGCCCAAGGTTTCCGGTGTTTGATACTTATTTTTTATCGGAAGTGGCGTTTGACGATTTAAAACAAAAAGTTTGCAGCGGGCATTCAAAAAATCTTCTATTGCTTCGTCATGATGAATTACGCTCGAAAGAAGGCAGGAAGAAATAGCATAACGTTCAAAAACTTCCTGCAACAAAGTTGTATGTAGCTGTTCGGGAGCATAAAGCATCAGCAGTTCCGTATCGGAAAATACAGCCATCTTTTGAAATGTGTTGCCTAAATCAATAACGAGTTTCATAGTAGAATAAAAAAATCGTACAAAGTTACCTTATTGAAAGGAAAAACAACATTTTTTTTCAAATAAATTTGCCAGAATGAAAATTATGCGTACTTTTGCACCACTATTCAAAGGAGGCGACGTAGCTCAGTTGGTAGAGCAGAGGACTGAAAATCCTTGTGTCACTGGTTCAATTCCAGTCGTTGCCACACAAAGCACATCATTTGATGTGCTTTTTTTTTGCAAAAAAGTTTATAGAAACGCTCTCTTTTCGGTATTTTTTCTACCTTTGTGGACATGATTGACCGTTTCAAAAATTTTATTCAAGAACAACATCTCTTCGCTGCCAAGGACAAGATATTGCTTGCCGTTAGTGGTGGCGTGGATTCTATGGCGATGATGGAGCTTTTTCATCAGGCAGGTTATCCATTTGCTATCGCACATTGCAATTTTTCTTTACGTAATACAGAATCAGATGATGACGAATTGTTGGTCCGCACCATTGCGAAAGAAAAATACAGTGCCGAATGCTTCTGTAAGCGTTTTGATACCAAATCGTATGCAAAACAACAGAAACTTTCCGTACAAGAAACTGCCCGCGACCTCCGCTATGAATGGTTTGAACAGCTACGCTCGCTACATAAGTTCACCGCTATCGCTACCGCACATCATAAAGATGACCAAATAGAAACTTTTTTCATTAATTTGCTTCGCGGAACAGGTATCGCGGGTTTGACGGGCATCCCACAGAAACAAAATCATGTCATCCGCCCCATGTTGTTTGCGTCGCGCAGCGAAATTGAAGCTTTTGCCAACGAAAACAAGATCGCGTTTCGCAACGATTCGTCGAATGCCGACAACAAATATCTTCGCAATAAAATTCGCCATCAGTTGCTACCTTTATTAGCAGAGCTTAACCCCAATTATGCGGCAACACTTCAGCAAACTATCGGAAACCTGCATCATACGGAGCACATTTATCGCGAGTTTTTAGCACAGCAAAACCCTTTGGTGGAAACAAACGGTGAAGAGGTTCAGATTTCAATCAGTGAATTAAAAAAATTGCAGCCTTGTGCGCATTATTTGTATGAATATATAGCTTGTTTTGGTTTCAACGCAGCGCAATGTCAGGATATTTGCGCGGGTATGGAATCCAATTCGGGCAAGCAGTTTTTTTCTGCCACAAGTCGTTTGCTCATTGATAGGCAGCATCTGATTATTGAACGCATTGGAACACCTCCTGCCGTGGAGCATTATCGCATTGAAGCACATGAGAAAAACATCACACTTCCGCTGAAATTGCAACTATCGAACCATAAAAAGACCGAGAAAACGCAACTAAAATTGGATAAAGACTGTGGCAGTTTCGACAGGGATAAACTTATATTCCCCCTGACGCTCCGCAGATGGAAACAAGGCGATTATTTTTATCCCTTAGGTATGAAAAGCCGCAAGAAATTGAGCGATTTTTTTATTGATACGAAGATTCCACGAACGGAGAAATCGAAGATATGGTTGTTGTGTTCCGATGATAAAATTATGTGGGTGGTCGGGCATCGGATTGATGAACGCTTTAAGGTGGACGAGGAAACGAAGAGGATTTATAAAATTGTTGTAAGCGCATAGTTATACCATTACATACTATGTTTTAGTCCAAACTTCATTGGGTATAATGCCGATAGAGTAGCTGTTATAGTTCAATTTATTGGACTATTACAGATACCGTATCGGTATTATTTTGCCTGTAACATTTATTACAGATTTATTCATTTCTATAATAAAAAAAAGCATTTACAATTTAAAATGTAACGACATAAGTGATGTGCACAACTTCTCACGGAGTAATATTTTTTTCTCAAAAATAATTTAATTAAAAAAATTTAGTTACTTTAGCAGCCTGATTTCATCTCACAAATCTTTAATATATGCTTAGTTCCTAAATCTAATTTAAAAAACAAACACTTATGAAAAAAACATTTATTACAATTGCTCTTATTTTGGTTTCCGCAATGGCAATCTTTGCCCAAACATCAGCCTACTTCGGCTCCGCCACTTTTGTGACCGAAGAGGGAGAAAATTTTACGCTTTATATCAATAACGCAATTCAAAATGCAAAACCTGCACCCAGTGTGAAAGTGGAAGCACTTGCAGATGCATTCATTGGGGTGAAGATTGTTTTCGAAAACACCGCTATTCCCGAAATTAAAAAAACTATCATGCGCGGCGGGATTGATTGTTTCTTTTCCATTCAGAAGAACAAAAAAGGCGAATATGTAGTGAAAACAAAAAGTTGTGTGGGTGCTTTCGCTAATGCGCACACCACCACGACAACAACGGCTCCAACGAGTCCTCAGGAAGCTGCCGGTGTAACCACCACCACACAATCATCTACTGCGCCCTCAGG
>CAIWVT010000081.1 GCA_903916135.1 uncultured bacterium | reverse complement strand
GGGTTTTCCCGGATTTAGAAAAATATCATTCATAATGTGTTGTTGACTTCCTGAAAATATAAATACTACATTTCTCAACTGTTGAATAATCTTTCTAAGCCACGCGTCAATATTTTTTTCAGGGTATTGGTATATCTGCTGAAACTCATCAATAGCTACAACAACAGGTTTGTTCTGACTCTCCAAGAGTTTTAAAAGTGTCTCTATTTGTTGGCGACTTTGGTCAGGTTCAAGATTAAAAGTAACGTTCGGCTGTCCCGTCAAAGTATCAAAACTAAAAATAGGTCTTAGAGACTTTAATACATTCAGTATTTTTTTTCCGGTACTGGTTTTTTCTTCAACAGAATTCAAAATGGCTGTGGCTAATTGATCAAGAAAATCATTCGTATTTTCTGTTGGAAGAATGTCAACATAAACACAAATCCTGCTTTTACCTAATTGATACTGCAAATGATTGATGAGTGCTGTTTTTCCCATACGTCTTATAGAAGTAAGCGTAGTTGATTGCCCACCCTCTAAATTTTGTGTAATTTTCTTTATCTCTTCTTCTCTATCGCAAAAATATTTAGGTCCATAATAACCAATTGTTGGAAAGGGTGTTCGTAGTCGTTTCATAAGCTAAGTCTTTTATATTTGTTACAAAGGTACAAAAAAATATAACATTTTGTAAGTTACAAAATGTTATATTTTTAATTAGGGTCTGCTGAAAAACTCAAATAGGCATCAATAGCTAAACCTTATTAGAAATCAACAAACCGAGTTAAAAACTATTTTGTTTCGATTTTCTTCAATAAAATGAATAACTGGTGTTATTTTACATCTTGCTGAAAAACTTTCAATTATTTCAATAATATAGCATAGGGATGCTGACCCGGCCAATTTGACCAGGTTCAGCACCAAGAAGATACATGCAATCCACGTTTCGCTTGTCCCTTTGAGTTTGGCTTTGATACGATTTAGTCCATACCCTGTTTTAGCCTGACCAAATTTTCCTTCTATTGGATTGCGCTCTCCCGGACTTACGTGTTCTTGCACTGCCGAGGGTCTCCCTAGTGGCTTAGCGAGCAACTTGATTCCTTTCTCTTTCAGCGCAACACGATTGGCACGAGTACAATAGATTTGATCGGCAAGTAATTCGCGTGGGTAACAACCAAACCTTCTATGAAAGTGTTCAACATAATCCATCATGTGGCTTCCTTCGTTGAAAGCATCCCAATTAAGTTCATCAAGAAAGGAGATACCATCAATGATAGACACATGAATTTTAGAGCCAAACTCAACCTTTGCCTGACTTTTCCCACGTACAATAGGACGGACATGAGGCTGATGAATACTAACAATCCTATCTTCAACGGTATGGCTATTTGATGTGTACATTTGAATCTGTTGTTCATAAAGTGTGTTTATCACAAATAGAAACCTGTGAAACTTTGGTTTCAGAGGTATAACAGGATAGGCATCCAACAAATGATTTATCGATCTTAGGTTGCGCTTTAGGTAATTCAATTGTGCACCCACAGCCTTGCGGATTGCCTTGCGTGTTTTATTTTTCTTTTGAGCAGTTTGCAAATAGCGTTTACGAGCAATTTCACGGTAGGTTCTGGGTTTTTTAATATGTAGGTTGGGGTTGTAAAGCATATCTATCAGGTTCTCAGATATCTCTCTTGCCTCAGAGAGAAGGTTTAAGTCTGTTGGATAGGCTATGTCTTGCGGACAAGCGGTGGCATCATAAATTACCCGACCCTTGTTTTCTGATTCAGGAGGATTGTTATTTTCGTGATCAGTAGGTGTGGAATCAGATTGGGGAGTATGCGGTTTTTTCGTTGACTCAATCTTTGTTTTAATTTTAACAATCCTTTCATTGATAGCGTTTACATTTTCCATCCCAAGTCTTTTTCGGAACTCAACAAACAACGAGGCATCAAATGGAGCTTCATTGGTAAAGCTCGAATAACCAAGAAAATATTGCATATAAATGTTCTCGGACATCTGGTCAACGGCCTCTCGGTCGTCAAGATTGCAAAGATGTTTAATAATCAAAGAACCAATAACTATTCGAGGATTCAGAGGTGGTCGACCAGTGTCACTAATACCAACATGCTTGAGGTACAGATTGCAAATCTCATCCCAAGGAATTAGATGAGCTAAGGTGACCCAGCGATTATCTG
>CAIWVT010000080.1 GCA_903916135.1 uncultured bacterium | reverse complement strand
TTATAGGGATTGTATGCCGTTTCGTAGGTCAATTTGGCATAGTTGAACATGGCATTTTCCTGCAACTCCGCATCGCCTTCAATTTTATAGGCGGAAGCAAACATCGTCATCGCAAATTGTTTCTGATTGGTTTTCAAATAACATTCGCCCGAATGATAATAGGTGAGCTGCGACAAACTGTCATTCTCGGTCGTGTTCACCTTGCCCAAATAGGTCAACGCAGTTTTGAAGTCGCCTGTTTTATAATAGGTGAAGCCTATCATATAATAATCCTGACGGGTGAGGGGCGCATAATTCTTTTGCAGATAGATATCCAAATAGGGGACGGCTTCCGTGTAGCGTTCCGTTTGATAATAAGCTTCGGCGGTCATGCGGGCAATTTCGGGCGCGCGTTTGCTCGAAGCCGAATCCAAGAGGGCAGGAGCCAAGGTGATGATTTCGTTATAGTTTTGTTGATAATAATAAATCTGAATCAGATAGTAGGGCGCAATTTTACCGTAGTTTTCGTCCGAAAGCAATTTCTTGAACGCCTTCAGCGCCGTTTCATAATTCTTTTCCGTATAAGCTATATGCGCAAAATAATAGTTGGCAGGCGCGAAATATTTCGAGCTTTTGTCAATGATTTCATAGAAGGCTTTCTTCGCCTTATCATAATTTTGTTGGGTGAAATAGCTGTAGCCCATCTTGAAATAATACTCGTTGAGGTCGGTTTCGCTCAGTTGTTCCGCGTCCAAATGCTCAAACGCCTTCACGGCTTCGCCATATTTCTTATTCTTGAAAAAATAATTCGCCAAACGGAAATACGCCTCATTCACCTTGGGATTTTCAGGATGATTCTTGACGAACTTCATATCCAAATACTCCGCATCGCCATTAAAAAGCGTCAGCCCACAAATGCCCACATAAAACTCCGCATTGGCTCGCATCTCTGCCGTACTGCCCTCGCAGGCTGCCACCTGCCGAAACTTCTCCTGAGCAGCACTAAATTTTTCTTTGTTGAACAACTCCACCGCATCGCGATAGTCCGCCACGGGCGACAGATAGGTGGAAGTTTTTTGCGCCTGAGCACCAACTCCAAGAGTCAGCAGCACCGCACACAGCAGAAATCGTTTCATTCTATTGAGCATCATATCTGATTGAAAATAATTAATGTATAGCTATTAATAACAAATAATCCGCGAATTTATTACTTATTTGCGAGGGAAAAACAGTCCGTTCGGCAAATTATCAACATTGGACATTTAATAACTTAGCTTTAGACTTTTAGACTTTAGACTATTAGGCTATTAGCTAAAACCCTCTGTGCATCTCTTTATGGCTCGGTGCATCTCTGTGTAACAGCCAAAAACCACTGAGACACGGAGACCACTAAGAGCCACTAAGAAAATCTTTTAATTTTTAAACCAGATAAGTAATAATAATTGCTTGTTAATATTTGCTTGTAAATGAGAATAATAATGAATGAATAAAACTATTGATCTTATTTCGAAAAAATAAAACTGCCCAATATATTTCATTTAGTTTAATACTTTCCTACGGAATGCTCCCAATGGAGTCATTTTATGTATTCCTTAGCTACGGAATACTCCCAATGGAGTCATTCTATGCGTTCCTTAGCTACGGAATGCTCCCAATGGAGTCATTCTGTACGTTCCTTAGCTACGGAATGCTCCCAATGGAATCATTCTATGTATTCCTTAGCTACGGAATGCTCTCAATGAAAAATTACTGTAAGATATTAACAAACCCGTGCGGCGTCAACCTCTGCCTCCGTCGCTTCTATCCTTTTAGGCTCTGCCTAATACCCTATATCTACTACAGCACTCCATAAAAAACTTTATTACTTTAGTAACCATACAATAACCTTCACTGATTCTAAACTTTATCACTTTATTCAACACCAATAAACTAATAAAGTAAAAGGATTCTGTGAGCCGTCTCTGTTACGAAAGTAATAAAGTTTGAAACTATGGTTGTTTGACTATGTTGGAATTTATCAAAGTATCTATGTGCTTATTTGTGGCTAAAATACAAGTTTCGAAGATAATTCTATCCTAAAATTAATTAATGTCGCAATATTTTTGAATAATTTTGTACCTTTGCACGATGAGAATTATAGCATTTAGAACATTAAGGGAATTTTGGGAAAAGCCTGAGTTTGCGGACTCAGAGACTTCATTACGCTCTTGGTACCATGATGTAAAAAATTCAGATTGGAAGAACTCAAATGAATTAAAACTGCAATATAAGAATGCAAGCAATGTGGGTACGGGCAGAGTAGTGTTTAATATTAAAGGCAATACCTACAGACTTGTTGTTGCAATAGATTATAAAATTCAAGTCATCTTCATTCGATTCATTGGAACACATCAACAATATGATAAAATTGACGCTAAAACGATATAGTTATGGAAATAAAACCAATTAAAACAGAGCAGGATTATCAAAAGTCCATAAAAAGGATAGAAGCATTATGGGGAACGAAGAAAAACACTTCTGAAGGCGATGAGTTAGATTTGCTATGCACCTTAGTGGAATCTTATGAAATGGCGCATTATCCTATTGCACCACCCGACCCTATTGATGCAATCATATTTAGAATGGAGCAGATGGGAATGACTGAATCAGATATGGCAAAATATTTTGGAAGTCAAAAAAGCGTAAATGAAGTTCTTGGTAGAAAAAAACAATTGACATTAAAAATGGTAAAGTCATTGTACAAAGGCTTAAGAATACCTGCGGAGATATTATTAGCCTAACGCATTCAAAGAAAATTGCCGCCGCTGTTCAAAGTTTGCAACTTCGAACTAAGTAAATAGTAGTTTTCAACTACTTAAGCTGTAGTAAAATCTAAATTCACAAATCAAAAATCACAAACCAGTTGTTCGAAGTTTGCAACGTCGAACTTTTTAAATGGTAGTTTGTAACTACCTAAACCCGTTCAGCGTTAAGTCCACAGACGTTGTAAAAATTAAATATGACAGAGCTATTGACATGAAAAACATAGATAAAAAAAGTTTGGAAAACGCTTATCGCTTATTTGAAACAGGCGATATCAATCACATTGAAATTGGTACCACAAAAGGATTGCAGCACCTACACCACTATCTGTTTGATATGTTGTATGATTTTGCAGGACACATACGAAACAAAAACATATCCAAAGGAGGTTTCAGGTTTGCAAACGCTTTATATCTGAACGAAATTCTGATAAAGATTGAGCAAATGCCCGAAAACACATTTGCGGAGATTGTGGCTAAATATGTTGAAATGAATATTGCCCATCCTTTTATGGAAGGAAACGGCAGAACCATGCGGATATGGTTGGATATGATCCTGAAAAAGCGACTAAACAAAGTGGTGAATTGGCAGTTCGTTGACAAAACTCGCTACCTGCAAGCAATGGAAAGAAGCCCTATCAATGATTTGGAATTAATTACATTACTATCAACAAATTTGACAGACGATATAGACAACCGAGAAATCATTTTTAAAGGCATAGTACAATCCTACTATTATGAAGGTTATGAAAAAGAAAACAATGATGATGAATAATGAAACCCGGTTGAGCTTGGATATATAATAAAGAAGCTATTCATGTTTGCCTCTATCAAAATCCCCCAATTATTCTATGTGTCTGCCCCTGCCTGACTGCATCACACAGGCAGGTATGTGGTTAAGAAATCTAAAATCAAAAATCATAAATCCAAAATGCTCACCGTTGTTCGAAGTTTGCAACTTCGAACCTAATAAATAGTAGTTTTCAACTACTTAATCTTTAGTAAATCCTAAATCACAAATCTAAAATCACAAATCAAAAATCCAAAAACTTCTTATGTTCCATAATATACCGTATCTCGCTATAGCTGACTTCCTCCCCTAAAGAAACTTTGACTTCCGACAAGGTCTTTTCAGGGTTTCTTGTAATATAATCCAAGATGGGTTGTATCTTATCTTTCGCCACAAAAGTAGCCACTTCGAGCGCTCCCATTCCAACATAATGCGCCAAATGATTTTCAATAGACCCCGTTGTCAAACTGCGCTCCGCCGCAATCTCTGCAATAGTTTTGCCTGCCTTATACAAATCATAGCTCACTTGCATTGTGTTGATTTTATCTTTTTTTTTTCGGTCGCGCTTTTTCGGTTCAGGCTTCTTTTCCGTTTCATAAATTAGGTGATGTTCTTTCACTATGCCGTGTTCTTCCAAATAATCCGTAATAATTTCAATGATTTCCGCTCCATACTGATGCACTTTAGTATCCCCTATGCCATGTATCAATTTGAGTTCTTTGATGGTAGTGGGCAAAGTGGTTGACAGTTCCAATATACTTTTATGCGATAGAATCATATACAAAGGCACTTCCTTTTCAGCCGCTAAGCCATCGCGCCATGCTTTCAACGAGCTATACAAATCTGAATGTTGCGTGCTTTTAGATACAGGCGAATACACCTTGTCTTTGCGTGCCAAACTCGGACGGAAATCCACTTCGGCATCGCTGCGTTTGCGGATATACACTATCGTTTCAAAACCCTTTTGCGCCTGTTCCAAACAAGCCGCTTTCACACATACATCCTTCTGAAACTTCTCTAAAGAATCATCCAAGAGTTTTCTAACCGCTTTATTATCCGTTTCAATAAACAACTTGGCAATAAAGTCGCGCAGATGCGTAGTAGTTTTCTCAAAGAAATAAACAGCCGCCTTCTTGATGCGTTCTTGCAAATCGGGATGCTCTTCGGGCATCACCGCCACTTTGTTTTTCTCGCCCAATTGCAACTTGAATTTATCCGCCACTTGTAGTATCTCTATCTCGAAGAAATTGCGTTGGGTCTGCACTTCCTTCAACACAGTGCCATCCAAAATGTTTTCGTTCTCGCGAAGGATTTTCAACAACTCATCGAATCGGTATCGTATCAGTTTATAGTCAAACAATTCGAATATCAAATCCTGCTGAAATATTTTTTTTGCTTCGGATAACATGGCAGGCGTGGGCTCGTTCTCCCGCGTTTCCTGCGAATAGTGCAACACCTTACTATCTGTTTTGATACCCGAAACCGAAATCGGCGTGCTCAACACAATGCCTTCAAACGTGCGACAACGACTCAGTGCCACATACACCTGCCCATAAGCAAAGGCAGCATTCGCATCAATAATCACCTTGTCGAACGTCAATCCCTGACTCTTATGTATGGTGATTGCCCAAGCCAACTTCAAGGGCATCTGCGTGAAACTTCCCGCCACTTCCTCCACTATCTCCTTGGTGGCATCGTTCAACGAATATTTCACATTCTCCCATTCCACTTTCGTAACGGCAATTTCGTTCTCGTCGTTCGGACATTTCACATAAACCGTATCCTTGTCTATGCGCGTAATCTTTCCTATCTTACCATTATAATACAGCTTCTCAGCAGCAGGATCATTCTTGATGAACATCACCTGCGCCTCCGGTCTCAACTCCAATTCTTGTTCTGTAGGGAAGTTGAAAGGAGGAAAATCTCCAACCACATCTGCCGAAAAAATATGCGACTTGGTTTTGATTTCCTTCAGCCGCGCCTGATTGATTTCGTTGGCACTTGCATTGTGGGTGGTCAGGGTGATGTAGCCTTCATCATCTTTGGGTTGGAAGTTTTTAATAAAACGTTGGTTGAGATCCGCAATCGTTTGCGTGTCAATTTTGTTGTCGCGCACCTTGTTGAGCAGCGCAATAAAATAAGCATCCGACTGCCTGAAAATCTCTTGCAACTCTATGCTGATAGGGTTCGAATCGCGAAGGGCGAAGCTGTCGAAGAAATAAATGGACTTATAATAATCTTGCAGTATCTCCCATTCAGCATTATTAATCACGGGTGTCAACTGATGCAAATCGCCTATCATCAACAGTTGCACCCCGCCAAATGGCTTCGAACGATTGCGATATCTGCGCAACACTTCATCCACCGCATCCAACACATCGGCTCTAACCATACTGATTTCATCTATCACCAACAAATCTATACATTTGATAAGCTGTATCTTGTTTCGACCAAATTTACGCACATTCCGTTCAGCATCAAATTGAGTGTCTTTTGGTCTAACACTCTCTGGAATCGCAGGAGAAAAACTCAATTGAAAAAACGAATGAATGGTAACGCCTCCTGCATTGATGGCAGCCACTCCCGTAGGAGCCACCACCACCATACGTTTGGGTGTAATCTTTTTTAAGTTATGCAAAAAGGTGGTCTTCCCTGTGCCTGCTTTGCCTGTAAGAAAGATATTTTTGTTTGTAAACTGAACAAATTCCGAAGCGAGTTTCAACTGTTCGTTCTGCCGATATTCCATAGGTAAATGTTTTAAAAATGAGGGTATAAAAGTAATATAAATTTGAATTCCTAATGAATAAGTGTTCGATATTTTTTTAAACAATTTATTAGTATTGTATTTTTCATACCATTACGTTGAATATTTTATACAAAACTCACTCTGGTAATATACAGTATCGGTATAAATCGTTGAAGATTTTATTGGCAAAAATAACAAAAAAAAACCGCTCCTTCATCAGAGCGGTTTTTTTATTGAAAAAAGAAACAGATTCACTTATTCACTAACTTCTTCATTATGTTCTTCGGGGCTTTCTTCGGGTTTTTCTTCCTTTACCACTTTTTTAGTAACTTTCTTCTTTTCTTTTTCATTATAGCGTTTTTCAAAAGAATCGCGCTCAGTTTGTTCCATATCCGACTTCAAGTTCACCAAAGCTTCGATATCGCCTAAAGTGGTTTTCTCTAAGTTTTCTTTCATTTTCTTGACAACTTTCGAGGTAGCTTCTTCTTTTTTCTTTTCTTCGTTACCTTCTTTGTCCTTAGCTGCGTTGATAGCATCTTGCCAAGTCTTAGTGTGCGACACTAATATCTTCTTACTATCTTTAGAGAATTCAAGAACTTTAAAATCTAAAACATCATCAGCGCGAGCCGTAGTTTTGTCTTCCTTCAATAGCGCACGAGAATGTGCAAAACCTTCCACACCATAAGGCAATGCGATGATTCCGCCCTTATCATTTGCATTGATAATCGTTCCTTTATGGATAGAATCCACAGCGAATACCGATTCGAATACATCCCAAGGATTTTCTTCAATTTGTTTATGACCAAGACTTAAACGACGGTTTTCCATATCAACTTCCAATACGATAACCTCAATTGTTTCACCAATTTTGGTAAATTCGGCAGGATGTTTAATCTTTTTCGACCATGATAAGTCAGAAATATGTATCAAACCGTCAACACCTTCTTCTAATTCAACGAAAATGCCGAAATTAGTAAAGTTACGAACGATGGCTTCGTGACGACTGTTTACAGGGTATTTGCTGGCTATATTTGTCCAAGGATCTGGGATTAATTGTTTAACACCTAAGGACATTTTACGTTCATCGCGGTCTAAAGTAAGGATCAAAGCATCCACTTCACTGCCCACTTTCAAGAAATCGTGAGCGGTGCGCAAATGTTGCGACCATGACATTTCAGAAACATGTATCAAACCTTCCACGCCTTTAGCGATTTCGATAAATGCACCATAATCAGCCAAGACAACCACTTTGCCTTTAACTCTATCACCTACCTTCAAGTTAACATCCAAAGCATCCCAAGGATGAGCACTCAGTTGTTTCAAACCTAAAGCAATACGTTTTTTATTTTCATCAAAGTCTAATATAACAACTTGAATCTTTTCATCTAAAGTAACCACTTCTTCGGGGTGATTAATTCTACCCCATGATAAGTCAGTGATGTGAATAAGTCCATCAACACCGCCAAGGTCAATAAATACGCCGTAGGATGTGATGTTTTTAACCGTACCTTCCAAAACTTGACCTTTTTCAAGTTTGGCTATAATTTGAGATTTTTGTTGTTCAAGTTCATCTTCAATCAAAGCTTTGTGAGAAACAACAACGTTCTTATATTCGTTGTTAACTTTCACTACTTTGAACTCCATGTTCTTGCCAACATACACATCATAATCACGAATAGGTTTCACATCAATCTGCGAACCGGGTAAGAATGCTTCTATGCCAAACACATCAACAATCAAACCGCCTTTGGTACGACATTTCACATAACCTGTGATAATTTCGTCTGATTCCAAAGCACCATTCACGCGATCCCATGCTTTCAATAGTTTTGCTTTTTTATGAGATAAAATCAACTGCCCAGTAAGGTTTTCTTGACTTTCTACGTAAACTTCTACTTTATCGCCAACTTTCAAGTCAGGATTGTATCTAAATTCATTTAAAGTGAGAACTGCATCTGATTTGAAGCCGATGTTTACAACAACCTCGCGGCTGTTCATTCCAACAACAGTACCAATTACAACTTCTTGCTCTACAATAGAACTCAAGGTTTTATCGTATATATCTTCTAAGGTTTTACGCTCTTTGTTTGAATATGTGTCATGTTTTTTACCGATTGTTGACCAGTCAAACTCTTCATCAACCATAAATTCTTGTTCTACTTCTTCAAAAATAGGCTTGGCAACAACTTCTTTAATGGGTTCTACAGCAGTTTCTGCAATAGTTTCTTCCACAACTTCTGCAATGGGTTCCACAGCAGCTTCTACAACAGTTTCTTCCACAACTTCAGCAATAGGCTCTGTAGCTTCTTCAGCCACAACTTCAGCAACTTCTTCTACAACTTCCGCAACGGGTGTCTCTTCAACCGTTTCTGTAGGCTCTTGCAAAGCTTCAGCAACAGGTTCTTCAATAATTTTTTCTTCGGGCATTTCAACAGTTTCCTCTACAGCGGCTTCAACAACATCTTCATTCACATTGGAAACTTCATTAATAGGTGTTTCTTGGTTTTCAGCTTGAGGCTGATTTTCTTGAATGTTTTCCATTTCATTCAAATTTGATTCTTCGGTCATTTAATCTTTTTTTTTGTTTTGTATGCCTGCAATTCTTTTACAGACAGGGGTTAATAATCCTTTTACTTTGATAATTTCAAATTGGGGTGCAAAATTAGATATTATATCCGACATAACAAAAGAAATTTGAGAAAAAGTGTGATTTACTATCAAATTTCTTTCAATTTGTCCATCGGAGAAGTCAAAAGTGTTTTTAGTTGCTCACAACTTTAAATTCGGTTCTTCGGTTAGTAGCTCTCCCCTCGTCGGTATCGTTGGTTGCCATAGGTTGGGTCAAGCCATAGCCTTTGTAGGAAAGCCGAGTTTTATCAATACCTTTATTGACCAAGAATTCATAAACTGATTTGGCTCTTGACTCTGATAATACTTGATTATAGGTAGGGGTGCCTTTGTTATCGGTATGCCCACCAATCTCAATCTTCAAACGAACGTTCCTTTTCAACAAATCAACCAACCTGTTTAGCTCCACCTGCGACTCAGGCTTCAAAATAGACTCGTCAAAGTCGAAGAAAATATTTTTCAACACCACGATGCTACCCGACTCTATAGGCTGCAATAATATATCTTTTACATAAGGTTTCAGTTGCGAGTGGTCACCTTTTAATTCGAAGTTTTCGGAGTAAAACAGATACCCATCGCGAGAAACATTCAAGGCATAGTTTCTGTCGGTGGGCAAACTAACCATGAATTCACCACTTTGAGCATCCGAATTTGATTGAACAGTTGTCTTTGAGGTGGTCAAGTCAATCAATTCAAACTTTGCTTGCAAACGCTGATGAGTTTTGGCATCATACACCGTACCTTTCATATAGGTAACAACAGAAGGGCGTGCTTCTTCATATAGGTCGAAACTATAAATATCCAAGCCACCTTTGCCGCCATACTTGTCAGAAGCGAAATATGCTTTATTTCCACGGGCATTTACAAATAAATATCCATCAGCATCTCCTGAGTTTATTGGATAACCTATATTTGTTGCCTTCGACCAGTTACCTGTGTCATTCATCCGTGAATAAAAAATATCCATTCCACCCATACCCGGATGACCGTTTGAACTAAAGTAAAGAGTTTTGCCATCAGAATGAATAAATGGTGTTTGTTCAGTTCCATCGGAATTTATTGAATCGCCTAAATTTACAGGAGTTGTCCAGTTGCCATTCTCATCTTTGCTTGTTTTCCAAATATCCGAATAACCTTTGGTTCCACTACGAGAACTTGTGAAATATAATGTATTACCATCAGGTGCAATGCTTGGTTGTGTGTCCCACGCAGTAGAATTAACTTTAATTCCCATATTGATAGGAGCCGACCAAAGATTTCCTTTACGTTCCGAATAATAAATATCACAACTTCCTATGCCATCGCTGCGGTCGCAAATGGTGAAATATAATAGTTTTCCATCAGCCGTCAAACTGGGACAACCTTCGTTTCCATGCGAATTTAATGGTGGTCCAACAGGTCTCATTTTGCCCGAAGAGCCATCATTGTTCTTAATGCATGAGTAAAAATCTTCTTCTAAACTCCTGCCGGTGATGGTGTTTTTATCAGCAGGTCGTAAACGGGTTACTATCATGGTTTGCTCATCTATAGTGAGGCTTGGAGAATACTCACTAAATTCCGAATTGATGCTGTCGCCCAAGTTAACAGGGACGAATGGCACAGGATGATTGATTAAATCTATTGATAGAATAGCACATTGCAATAAAAAAGTTGCTCGTTTCTTAATTTTTGGAGGATTGTTTGTAAACGTTAGATATTTTTCAAAATGTGCTTTGGAATCTTGATATCTGCCAAGAGTAAATTCTTCATCAGCAACCGTAAAAAACACATTCGGAAAAAAATCGGGGTCAATGTCAATAACATTATTGAAGGCACTAATGGCTTTTTCATATTGCTTCTGTTCATCATAAATCTGACCAAGCAACATGTGAGCTTCAATAAATTGTTCGTCTTCTTTCAAAGCTTTCTGCAGATTTGATTCACAAGTTTTATAGTCTTTCGCTTGAAAGTTTTCCATCGCGGTATCAAAAAACTTGATTGCTTTTTTGTTTTTTGTAGAATAATTCATTTGAGCGAAGGCAATCTGAACACAAAAAACCATAATGAAAGAGATGCTATATAATTTCAATTTTGCCATAATGACATATATTATAAAGGTTAAAAAAAGATAATTCGTTAAAGTTCCATCGAAAACTAAAACGTGACAAATTTAGTGTATATTTTGCACACAACAAAACATCCTTGCAATAAGCTTACCAAAAAACTATCTGTTGACATTTAAGGAATGTGCATAAACTTATGCGCTTGCAACGATATAGTCCATTTCGGATGATGTAATATGTAGTCAACAATCTGATGAATCATTTTTTGATATTGACTCCATTCCGGTTGCAACAGCAGTTTACATTCCGGTCGTACAAGGAGTGCATTTTTCTCTGCCCATTCAAAATCATCTGAATTATGAATAATCACTTTCAGTTCATCAGCACCGGACAATAGTTCGGGCAAAGGCGGAGCATTGACCTTAGGGGAAAGACATATCCAATCCCATGTGCCACTCAAGGGTTCGCTTCCCGAAGTTTCCAAATAGGTTTTGATTCCGGCTTGTTTTAGCTTTCCGCATAAATAGTCAAGATTATATTGCAGCGGTTCGCCACCTGTAATCACCACGGCTTTGGCGGGATTCTCCATAGCATGTTCCACAATCAAATCGGCAGCAGTGAGCGGATGCATATCAGCATTCCACGACTCTTTCACATCGCACCAACGACAACCCACATCGCATCCACCGATACGAATAAACCATGCAGCTTTGCCAGTGTGATGTCCTTCGCCCTGCAAACTATAAAACTCTTCCATCAAAGGAAGTAACTTGCCTTCCTGTAAAAGTTCGTGCTGTGTCAATATATCTCGATTTTATTTTTCGCCGCTTTCAGAGTATTCATCAACAAACCGACTATAGTCATCGGACCCACTCCACCCGGCACTGGCGTGATGAAAGAACATTTTTTGGATACTTCATCAAACTTTACATCGCCTTTTAAACGAAAGCCTGTTTTTGTGGCAGCATCCACCACGCGATGCATACCGACATCTATCACCACAGCACCTTCTTTCACCATATCGGCTGTAATAAACTCAGGTTTCCCAATAGCTGCAATGAGAATGTCAGCTTGGCTGGTGATTTCTGCTATGTTTTTGGTTTTGCTGTGGCATAAAGTAACTGTACAATTTCCCGGATTTGTGTTTTGAGCAAGCAAAATACTCATAGGCGAACCTACAATATTGCTGCGACCCAGTATCACACAGTTTTTGCCTTCGGTTTCTATCTGATAGCGTTCCAATAGTTGCATAATACCATAAGGAGTTGCAGGAAGAAAGCCCGGAAGCCCCAACACCATATTGCCCATGTTCACAGGATGAAAACCATCCACATCTTTAGCAGGGTTGATTGCTTCAATTATCTTTTGTTTGGAAATATGTTTTGGCAAAGGCAACTGAACAATAAAACCATCAATTTCGGTATCCTTGTTCAAGAAATCAATAGCTTTCAGCAACTCAACTTCGCTGATGCTTGCATTATATTTATACAAAGAAGAAATAAAACCAACTTCTTTGCACGACCGTTCTTTTGCTCCAACATAAGTTTGGCTGGCTGGGTCATCGCCTACCAACACTGCAGCCAAATGGGGAATCTTCCCATCAATCGCAATGATTTCTTGAACTTCTTTAGCGATTTCGCTTTTTATTAAATCGGAAATCTTTTTTCCATCAATAAGCGTCATACATTATGTGTTTTTAAATTAAGCTGCAAAAGTAAGAATTTTTTTTCGGAAAACGATTCTAATTTATCAGTAGGGTGGGCATAATAAAAGATAAAAATTGATGATATATAGTCGTTGTTGACAAAATTATTTCAATAACTTTCTTATAATACGTTAGTTTTTTATAATTTTGCACCCGAATTAAAAATACTATTTTACGATGTTTGAAAACCTAAGTGAGAAATTTGATCGTGCGTTTAAAATTTTAAAAGGACAAGGGCACATTACCGAGATCAATGTTGCTGAATCATTGAAAGAAGTCAGGAAGGCATTGCTTGATGCCGATGTGAGCTTTAAGATTGCAAAAAGTTTTACAGAAGATGTTAAGGCAAAAGCATTAGGACAAAATGTATTGTCGGCTGTTTCGCCCGGACAGTTGATGGTTAAGATTGTTCACGACGAGCTTGTAGAGTTGATGGGAAGCGAAAAATCGGATATCAACATAAAATCTAATCCCGCTATCATTTTAATTGCAGGTTTGCAAGGTTCGGGGAAGACTACCTTTTCGGCTAAATTGGCGAATTATTTGAAAACGAAGAAAGGCAAACGCCCTCTGTTAGTGGCATGTGATGTTTATCGTCCGGCTGCTATCCAGCAATTGAAGGTATTAGGTCAGCAGGTGGATGTGGAAGTGTTTAGCGACTTGGAAGATAAAAAACCCGTTTCTTTGGCACGAAAAGCTGTTAGTTTGGCAAAAGATAAAGGCTACAACGTTGTCATCATTGATACCGCAGGTCGTTTGGCGATTGACGAAGAGATGATGAACGAGATATCCAACATCAAACAAGCCGTGTCGCCACACGAAATTTTGTTTGTTGTGGATTCCATGACCGGACAGGATGCTGTGAATACTGCTAAGGCTTTTAACGACAAATTGGATTTTGATGGTGTGGTGCTCACCAAAATGGATGGCGACACACGCGGTGGTGCTGCCTTGACGATTAAATCTGTGGTGAACAAGCCTATTAAATTTGTTGGGCTTGGCGAAAAAATGGATGCCATTGATGTGTTTTATCCCGATCGTATGGCAACCCGTATTTTGGGGATGGGCGATATTATTTCCTTGGTGGAGCGTGCTCAAGAACAATTTACTGCGGAAGAATCTGCCAAATTACAGAAGAAGATAGCTAAGAATCAATTTAATTTCAATGATTTCATAGAACAAATCAATTTAGTCAAGAAAATGGGTAGTATGAAAGATTTGGCAGGCATGATTCCCGGCATGGACAAAGCTATGAAAAATGTTGAATTAGAAGACAACGCTTTGGACGGAATGGAAGCCATGATTGGTTCTATGACTCCCGAAGAGCGTGAAAAACCTGAAATATTAAATGGCAGCCGCCGCAGACGTATTTCCAGCGGCAGCGGAAATTCCCTACAAGATGTAAACCGCATGATTAAACAATTTGACGAAATTCGGAAGGCAATGCGCTCGATGACTCAAGCGGGGAATAACCCCATGGCACAAATGCGCCAAATGCGCCAGATGATGAAAAAAAGGTAAGGTTTCTAAACGATTTTTTTTCACTATCAGAGTTTTTTTCTTTTTGTTTCATTTTTTTTCTCTAATTTTGCCCTAACTAATTTTTAATTTATGGAAAAGAAATTTTTTACCCACAATGGGCAACAACAATTTGGACCATTTTCGATTGATGAGTTAATAAATCAGAAAATATCCAAAACAGACATGCTATGGTGCGAAGGCATGGAAAACTGGCAAGCTGCTGAAAACATTGAAGAACTAAAACCATTATTTGTGGTGGTTCCTCCACCTATTATTAAACCTACAAACGTTTCCCCTCCTGTGTTTGCTAATCAAAAAAACGCAACGCAAGCACCAACAAGTGAAGTGGATGATACCCGTAAGAAAAAACGTCTAATATATATAATTCTTGGTGCTGTGGCTTTATTTCTGATTGGTACTACTATTGTGCTTATTGCCGCATTTTCAGGAAATAAAAATGATATAGACTTAAATGCAAAACTTGACTCGCTCAAAGCTGTAAACTTAAAAATGAGCAAGAATACCGACAGTGTCAAAGATGAAAAAAATATGACGTTAGAAGAAAAAGAAGCAGCGAAAAAGGAAAACTATAAAAAGAATTGGAAAAGTTACATTTCTGTAAAACCAAAATATGCCACAGGACCTATGGGTGGAATCAGTAATGCAACTGTAACCCTCACTAATTATATGCCTTATGTGATTGATCAGGTTACCATATCGTTGAGTTATATACGAGTTGATAATAGTGTTTACAAATATGAGAAAGTAACTTTCTCAAATGTAGCTCCAAATTCAAGCCCAACAAAACCTGCGCCATGGAGCGACAAGGGTATGAATATAAAGGCTCGAATCAGTAAGGTTTCATCTAAGATACTTGATTTTAATTATCCTGAAGAATAAAAAATCTGTTCAATGGGAAAGGATTTGTTGAATAACATAAATCCTTTCCTATTCTCTCTACTATTTTTTAGGCTGCTACTTTTCGATGTTTAAATGAGTTTACAACCCGTTCGATAACTAAGATAGTCATAAAGGATGCAACGCCATATAAAACCGAAGGGTTTTTGATGGGTATTTTCAAACTTTGGAGATAATTCATTGCATTCACAATGTAGTTTGGAATTTGAAATCCCGTTCCTTCACCCGTTGGAGAACTCAAAATTAGACCAAGCCCAATTATTGCTGCCAACAACACAAACATGATGCTACCAAATCGGATTGCCAGGTTTCTGCTTTTCGCTTTGCGCAACATAATGAGGTGATGCAACTCCACTTGAGTCATCACCTTCGCAGCCATGGCAGGAGGAGCTTTGATGATATGCTCTTCGGCAAGCAAGGTAGATAGTGACCTATATAAAGCTATTTCTTCACTACATGCAGTACATTCGAGCAGGTGGGTTTCTGCTGCTTTTTTTTGTTCGGGCAACAAGGTGCCATCCACAAAATCCATCATAATATCTTCACTAATATGGCTCATAATATAGAGTATAAATCTTCTTTTAATTCATTTTTTAGCATTTCTGCCATCTTTTTCCGTGCCCGAAAAAGTTTTACTTTCGTGTTGGCTAGACTCAATTGCACAATATTCGATATTTCGTCCAACGACTGGTCTTCCATATAGAACAAGGTAACAATAACAGCTTCATCTTCGGGCAAAGAACATATTGCTTTTTCAACATAATAGGTGCGCTCGGCTTTACGACTGCTTTCGTTGTCGTTGGCAGTTTGTAGGTTCAAATCATCAATGTTTTGATGAGTTGGTTTGCGTCGTCGCACTTTACTCATTGCCAAATTTAATACGATTTTATAAAACCACGTACTAAATTTTGATTCACCTTTGAATCCTGCCAAAGAAGAATATGCTTTCAGGAACGCATCCTGAGTTACTTCTTCGGCATCTTCTGCGCTTTTTGTGATACGAACGGCAAGCGTATAGGCAAAATGTTGGTATTTATTTACCAACTTTCTGTAAGAAGAGCTGTCGCCATTCAAACAATCATTTATCCAAGTTAATTCGTCGCTGTTCATATTCACAAAACAATTGACGCCACATTTTAGGTAAAGGTTACAATTTTCAAAATAATAATGGACAAAAGTATAAAATATTTTCTTTTGAAGCATGTTTTTCTTTAAAAAAGTTTCAAGTTCCAAATACCAAATACCAAGCTCCAAATTCCAAATACCAAATATTAG
>CAIWVT010000079.1 GCA_903916135.1 uncultured bacterium | reverse complement strand
GTCTTATGCTTTGACGGAAATAACGGTGCTGCCACCATCTCTGTATCCGGTGGAACACCACAATATTCATATCTATGGTCAAATGCTGCAACAACATCCACCATCACAGGATTAATTGCCGGAACTTATACCATCACCATCACCGATTCCAACGCGTGTACATCCACTAATTCAATCACGATTACGCAACCAACTTTATTAGCCTCCACAATTTCATCTGCAACCAATGTCTTATGCTTTGACGGAAATAACGGTGCTGCCACTATCTCTGCCTTGGGAGGAACACCACAATATTCCTATCTCTGGTCAAATGCTGCAACAACATCCACCATCACAGGATTAATTGCCGGAACTTATACTGTAACCATCACCGATTCCAACTTATGCACCTCAACGAATTCAATCACGATTACGCAACCCCCTCAATTAATCATCACTCCGTATGGCAATGCTACTATTTGTCAAGGCAACAGCACTACTATCGGCGTAAACGTCTCTGGTGGCACTGCGCCTTTCGCCTATCATTGGAGCCGTGGACTTGGTGACACCAGCTCCCACACTGTTGTGGTCATGGACACCACTGATTATACGATCTTCGTAACAGATGCCAATAGTTGCATTTCAGATACTTTTACAATTTGGCTATATGTTAACTCTCCAATAACAAGTATCCTAACAGGATCCAACTCTATTTGCACTGGAGCATCAATTTCTTTGGATGTCATTGTTTTGGGTGGCGTAATGCCCTATAATTATACATGGAACAACGGGCTTGGTAATTTAGTACCTCCCATTTCAGTCTCGCCTACAGTAACAACAACCTACATTGTAACTGTCTCAGATGCTTGCAACTCCCTTCCAGCAATTGACACCATAAAAATTAACGTCCTGCCCCTACCTGTACCAATCATAAGTGCTCAAAATATCTCAGGGTGCACCAATTTATACTCATCTTTCGCCGATCAAAACACTCCTGAAAATAACACCTACCATTGGGATTTTGGCGACCCACAATCCGGTGCAAATAACTTCTCAACTCAACAGAACCCAACCCATTTCTATAGCGAAATGGGTATTTATGATGTAACTCTGACCATCACCAATCAATTCGGCTGTTCAACTACCGTAACCTACCCCATGTTGATTTCGATCTATGACAGTCCAAACGCATCCTTCCAAACCGATAAGCTGGTTATGAGCATTGACGACCCGATTGTCCGTTGTTTCGATCAGTCATGGGATGCAATTTCTTGGTATTGGGATTTCGGCGAACCGTCCTCCGGCACATTCAACCATTCCACCGATGCCAACCCTTTCCATCTCTATCACAAACATGGAACCTACACCATTTGGCTCTATGTTGAAAATGCTCACGGCTGCCGCGACTCTGTTTCTAAGGAAATTATTGTAAATGATTATTTCACTTTCTATGCACCAAACGCCTTTACTCCTAATGGGGACGGAAATAACAGCATTTTCATTCCTCGTGGCACAAACATCGCTCCAGATGGCTATAATTTGCTAATATTTAACCGATGGGGAGAACAAGTTTTTGAAAGTACCGAATTATCTGTTGGCTGGAATGGAAATAGTGCCAACGGAACCACAGAATGTAAACAAGACATCTACACATGGATTGCGACCGTAAAAGATTTATTTGGTGGGATGCACCGCTATATTGGTGCTGTAACATTATATAGATAATGAGCATGCTCCGGTCTGCCATTTTGGTCTGACATTCATCGCGTACTGCATATACAAACTATCATATTTATAATTCGAAATCACGAAATTCATCTATAAACATCCCTTTTCTCCCAACTCATTCCCCATCGTCATAGACGCTATAATCAAAAAATTACTCACAAAAAAAACCCTTGCTCTTCGAGTAAGGGTTTCTAACCTTAATATAACCTAATTATTTCAGTGTATTATAAAACTTCACTGCACCTGATTTCAAGTTAGCAGCTTTATTTTTATGAATAATTTCTTTTGTTTCAAGTTTATCAATCATCGAAACCAATTTGGAGAGTTTTTCGCTCGCCGCTGTTTTTTCTTTCAAACTTCTAAACTCTTTCAATGCATTACGCATAGTGATGGCATAATAGCGATTATGTGTTCTTTTTGTTTCTGTTTGTCTGATTCTTTTCTCAGATGATTTGTGATTTGCCATTTTTTTTAATTTATTTTGCAGTCCGTAGGGGACTCGAACCCCTGATTTCCAGGATGAAAACCTGGCGTCCTAACCGACTAGACGAACGGACCGTACGATTTTTCCTCATTTTTGAGGGTGCAAAGATACTCATTTTTTCAATGCCACCAAATAATTTCTAAGATTTTTTTCTTCAGAATCTATAATTTCTCTTCTGGGTCTGCCTGAAATCTAAAGCCTAATCGTTTGCCTGTCTTGATTTTCATGCTGGATGAATACTCCAAAATCTGCAACACAGAAATTTCTTTTATCATATCATAAGGCTGCAACAACAAATCAAAGTCAAGACAATACATAACAGCCGTCTCCAAAATCTGTCGCAAAGTAGGATTATCAATAGCTTCATTCATAAATGTGTTATTCAAGAACTCCATCTGTCGTTTGCCTTCAACCACAAAATGAAACTCCTTATTCACAAATATACGTGCAACCAAGTAACCGACATCATTCTCACGATTATATCTCAAGGAATCGGCTAAGAAATTATACACATAAATCACTCCACAGTAGGAACGTGTTTCGTCTTCTTTGATATACGAACTCCTCAAAATGGAATGTTCGCGGGGAAATTCAAACACATTGGTGTGCATGATGAACACCAAGCTGTCACCTGCAAAGTTCAACTGCGCCTCATATTGACCTTTATCTAAGAACTCAATTTTAATTTGAGGAATTTTGTTCTTCTTTATTTCCTTCAGAGTTTCCTCTGCAAATTCTTTTGCCACTTGCTTCAAATCGCTAAACACTTTGTTCGTGTTTTGAAATATCGTCTGTTTTAATACTGATTTCGTTTTAAATTTCTCAACAATATCAGTCATCTTAGTTTTTTTTCGAGTCATATTCTTTTTATTAATTGTGCAAAAATATCAAATAAACATCATCCTTAAAGATATATTTTTAAAAACATTAAAATCGAGTCAACTCGCCAAACAATTTCATGGCATATTGATCGGTCATGGATGAAATATAATGCAACACTGCATGTCTATAATGACTTATTTCATCAATGTTATAAACGATTTCATTGTCGAATTTGGTATTCTTTCGGACTTTTAAATCAATATCTGAATATTTCATCAACCAATACTTGAAAGCGCCAATCAAGTCAGGATAAATCTTTTCGCTGTCGTCCAAGTTCTTTATTAGTTGTGCCTTTTCATCATACAATTCCATTAATGCTTTATATAAAGAGGTAATTACAAGCTTCGCTAAGTCGCCGAAATACTCCAAGCGCTTATGTAAATAAATATGCTTATAATTAAACTTCTTCACTTCGTTGATGAGTTCTAAATATTTCTCCGAAAACAAAATCCCTTTTTCGGGGGAACTCATCTTGCATAAATTGATGACGAAATCATTCATCAAAATGGTATTATTGATTTGCCATACCTTTACCTTTTTGATACGGCTGACTATCTCCGACAATTCTTTAATCTGTTGCTTATCCAATATCTTCAACGTTAAAGCATCTTCGATATCGCGACCCAAATAAGAGATCTTATCAGCTATTTTCACCACGCAACCCTCCCATGTGAAAGGGGCATATTGATTTGGACGTTGAATCAACTCCAAATCCACCACTTCCTTGCGGGGGAATAAGGCATTTTCATTCACTTCTCCGCAATGAGAGATAATGCCATCGCGGACAGCATACGTAAGGTTCAAATTATTCTCTTTGTTATGCAAATTCGGCAAGGTTTCTAACTTATCAACAAAGAATAAGCTGTTGCGTTCGTGCCAAAATGTTTCGCCAACATCGGCTTTTATGATATCGCGCAAAATGTATTCGCCAACATGACCAAAAGGGGCGTGACCAAGGTCGTGACCTATGGCAATCGCCGCTGTGAGTTCGGTGTTTAAGCCTAAAAAGTTGGCAATAGAGTAGCTTACAGCCGCAACATGGTTCACATGCTCGATGCGGGTGCACACATGGTCGTTTTGCGTGGCATAAAAGACCTGAGTCTTATGCTTCAATCGGCGGTATGCCTTGCAATGCAAGATGCGATTGTAATCTCTGTTGAATTCGCTGCGGATGTCATCCACTTTTTTATATAACTTTCCGCCCCTTTTTATAGCGGTTTGCCAATTCGCGTTGTCGGGGTAGGTGCCTACCTTTATAAATTTTTTAGATACCATAAAATATGTTTCAGCAAACTTATAAATTTTTCGGAACATATAGCACATGAATCACAAAAAACTTTAAATTACGATGCAGAACTCCGCTTGTTGCATGGGTTTTTCTTATCTTTGTAAAAAATAAAAAAAATGATACAAACAAAAGATATAGTTCTGATTGTTGAGGGGATGGATTGCACGAATTGCGCTTTGGGTATCAAAAAACAATTGGACAAAACGGGTTTAGAGCAGGTGGATGTGAACTTCGCGACGGCAGAGGTGCGGTTCGCGAATGCAACGGACGAACAAATGAAATCAGCTATCACTAAAATAAATACGATGGGGTATAAAGTGGTGGCAAATCTCTCGGAAGCAGAAGAAACCGTGGTTAAAAAAGGACTGAGTGGGATTGAATTGAAGTTCTATTTCTCGATTTTGTTTACGATTCCGCTGCTCACGGCGATGTTTATCCCCATCGGCATACTGCATAATCCGTATTTTCAATTGGCATTGTGTTTACCTGTGTATGGCTTGGGGATTTGGCATTTCGGGAGGAGTGCTTTCTTCTCAATTAAGTCGGGAGTGCCGAATATGGATGTGTTAATTGCTTTGGGGACCACGGCAGCCTTCTTCTATAGTCTGACCGGCACCTTGTTGCATTTGGGACACAATTATCAGTTTTATGAAACCTCGGCAAGTATAATTTCCTTGATATTATTGGGAAATCTATTGGAGCATAAGGCGGTGAAAAAGACCACGTCGGCGATTGACGAGTTGGTGAAGATGCAAAAAACGACGGCAAAATTGATTACATATAATAATGGTATAGAACAAATCACGGAAGTGGAAGCCATTCGGATACGCAAGAATGATATGCTGTTGGTGAATTCGGGGGATAAGATACCGGCGGATGGGCTGATTGTTTGGGGGGAAGGCAATGTGGACGAATCGGCGATTACCGGGGAGAGTTTGGAGGTGGAAAAGGATATGGGGCAGGCGGTGATTGGAGGAACTATCCTCACCGTGGGAACGATTAAGATGAAAGCGACGGCAATTGGCAACCAATCGGTGTTGGGACAAATCATCGAGCTGGTGAAGAACGCGCAACAAGACAAGCCGAAGCTGCAAAACCTTGCAGATAAGATTAGCGCGATATTTGTTCCTGCGATTATTGGGATAGCTATTCTGACCTTTGTGTTGAATTATTTCGCCGTAGGTGTGGATTTTCAACATTCGCTGCTGCGGAGCATTGCCGTGTTGGTGATTGCCTGTCCCTGTGCTTTAGGTTTGGCGATTCCGACGGCGGTTATCGTGGGCGTGGGACGCGTGGCGAAGCAAGGGATACTGATTAAGGGAGCAAGCACGATACAAAAGATTAACGACCTAAAGACTTTGGTGTTCGACAAGACGGGGACGCTCACCACGGGCAAATTTGGGATAAAAAGCATAGAAACTTACGGCATTACGGAGGGCGAAGCGAAGTCCATACTGTTGTCTTTGGAGAAATATTCGACGCACCCGATTGCCGTGTCGATAGTGCACGAGCTTCAGCAGGAAAAGGGCATCGAAATGAAGGAAGTGGAGGAGGAAAAAGGGATAGGGATACGCGGCAAGGATATGGAGGGCGCGGTTTATAGTGCGGGATCGTTTCGCAGTGCGAAGCATTTGACGGACGATGATGTACATTCGGTGTATGTGATTAAGAATGATGCGTTGGTGGCGACGGTGGATTTGAAAGATGAGCTGCGGAGCGAGAGTTTGCAGACATTGACGTTCCTGAAGGCGAAAGGTATTGAAATTGTGTTGCTGAGTGGTGATAAAAAGGAGAAGTGTGAGGCGATAGCGGCGCAATTGGGCATAGAAAAGGTGTATTTTGAGAAGCTTCCTGCGGAGAAATTGGAGATTATAGCGGCATTGAACAGCAATCATGATGTGGGGATGGTGGGCGATGGGATTAATGATGCGCCCGCATTGGCACAGGCGGCAATCGGGATATCGTTGAGCGATGCCACGCAGATAGCTATCAAGTCGGCGCAGGTGGTTTTGCTGAATGGGAATATCAATTTGTTGGGAAAGGCTTGGCAGATCAGTCATGCGACGATGAATATCATTAAACAGAATCTTTTTTGGGCGTTTTTCTATAATGTTTTGGCGATACCGATTGCGGCTTGCGGATTGTTGGATCCTATGGTGGCGGCAGCGTCTATGGCAATGTCGGATGTGGTGGTGATTTTGAATTCGCTGCGATTGAGATCGAAGAGATTGAAGTAGATTTTTGATTTAAGATTTAAGATTTTAGAATTTTGATTTGGAAACCACGGAGACACTAAGTGCACTAAGAGACACTAAGAACTCCCCCTCCTTATTCATAATTCGCAAATTCGCAAATTCGTAAGGTTTTCGTAATTCGTAATTTGTCCATTCGTAATTCGTAGGGGTTCTTGGAATTTGGAGCTTGGAATTTGAATCTTGGTTCTTTCCTTTTGGGCGCCACCCTCCTACGTCGGGTCAGGCTGTCCGCTATTAGTCCTCGCGCCGCGAATAAGCGGCGCTGTGGGCTAACCGCTTCCATCCTTGGCGCGCGTGCCAACGGGCTATCTCTTGGACTTTTAATCAACCATTCCATTCATCCCACCAATAATTCCCATCCCATTTTGCCATAGTCATCAGATGACTCCAAGTCATCAGATGACTACCCTCGACCATTTTGCTGACGTAAACAAAATGATCCAAAATCGCCTCCCCACCTGACATGCAACCTTCTTCCCCTCCCTCAAACCCCGTTAGGGGTGAAATATTTATAGCCCCGAC
>CAIWVT010000078.1 GCA_903916135.1 uncultured bacterium | reverse complement strand
TGTTTTGTCGGTTGTGTGTTCGTAGGTTGTTGCGTAGGTGGTGTCTGCTGCGGTTGTGTGTTCACAGGCGGTTGCTGTTGGTTTTGTTTCACAGGTTGCGTTCTGCTGGGCTGTTGCTTCGTAGGCTGACTCGACGGTTGAACCTTTGTAGGTTGTTGTTTCGTTTGTTGCTTAGCAGGTTGCGTCCTATTGGGTTGTTGATTGTTCTGTTGCTTCACAGCTTGTGTCTTTGTAGGTTGTTGTTGGTTCTGTTGCTTCACAGGTTGCGTCTTTGTAGGTTGTTGTTGGTTCTGTTGCTTCACAGGTTGTGTCTTTGTAGGTTGTTGTTGGTTCTGTTGCTTCACAGGTTGCGTCTTTGTAGGTTGTTGCTTGTTCTGTTGTTGTGTAGGTTGTGTCTTCGTAGGTTGTTGCTTGTTCTGTTGTTGTGTCGATTGATACTTTGTAGGTTGTGTCTTCGTCTGCTGTGTGTTCGCCTTAGTGGGAGTAGCATTCACGCGTTGCGCAGCGGGCTTCACATTAGTCATATTGTCAACAACATACGGCACAGGTTTTTGTTTATCATTGGCTGCCTTTGTAACTTGCGGACGATAGATAAGCATCTGATTTTTATTCACACTCTGTCCGGGCTTGCTGCTATTTGTCATTTTGATAGGCGTGATACTTCGGTTCGAACGTTTCTCCACCTCAGCGCGATTCGGACCCATATTATACGAGGTGTTAGTGGTATTATTCACCCGCACATTATTGATAACGGTCGAGTTGTTATACACGGTGATATTGGTCGAATTATCAACATAATAGTTATTTATCGTAGTACTTCCGAAATTATTGGCGCCTACGAAGGTCCACTGATTATATGGCGAATCATAGTTGTTGCCCGGACCCATAGGCGACCATCCGTAAAAACCATCCGATTGACGCCAATTGACCCACCCTGGACCCCATTGATAGTCGGGAACCCATATCGGTCCATACATAGCGTCGGTGTACCATCTGCCGTAGTGAAACGGAGCCCATCCCCATGCATAATACGATATCCACGTCCAACCTTCGTCTGTATATGCCCAATAACCATTAGTGGCGTAGGGCGTGAAGCCTGCCGAAACTTCAGGAATCCATACATAGCCATAGTCGGGACTTTCCACCCAACTGCCATAAGGACTTAAATCGTCGTAGAAAACCTGAAAACTTATCGAAACGCCTTGTGATGTCGCTTTCGATGGGGTGATGCAAGCGCCTATATAGAGCACGAACAAGAGAGCAATGATTTTGTTTTTCATATTATTTTATATTTTATTGGTGATGATTTATCACAATGCAAAAGTACGATGAACTGATGGCGTGTGTGTTATATAATTTTGTATAAAACTTACATGATTCACACATTGATAGGGAGCTTTTTGATTATAAAATCCATCCGCCAAGCCTCTCATCGCATGAAGTTTTTATTTATGATGTCCTCTATGTTGTCCATTATCATGATGTTCTCCATGATTATCCTGACCGGAATTGCCGCGTTGTTCGTAGGTTCCGCCGTGTCTAACCTGCATAGGGCGTGGAAAAGGTGCGAAGCACGACGACAAAAAGCCGACAACGCAGCATAGCAAAACAAAAATTAGTAATAATAGTCCCTTGCGACGTCTGCTGATTTTAAAATGCGATGTACTAGGGTGTTCGACGGTATGTCCGATAGTCAATTTTGATTTCATGGTGATGTTTGTTTAAATAGTTATTTCGAAATTTATAAATGCAAAGGTCGTTCGAATCCATCATCAAAGTGTTACACAATTCCACATATAACTTACATGATTAACACTTTATTTTTTTGCTTTATCCAAAGCCTTTTGCTTGGCTTTGCGTGCCTTTTCTTCGTCATCTTTCAGTTGCTGCGCGGCTTCCGCTTTCCGTCTGAAATAACCCTTCAGCAAGAAGTTTTCCTTGGCAGCATTCATGTTCTCGTCCAAGCCTTTGCTGCTGCTTTTGATATTCTTCATGGTCTCACTAAAGTCGTCGCCTATCATCGTATCCTGAATCAAACGCCCCAAGGTGCCGCGTCCGCTATTTATCTTAATCATGATCTCTGCCAATTGGTCCGACACCACCTCCGCATTACTTGCCGTTATCTTCAAACTTGCTATGATGGCATCCGTCTCAACAGGTTCGCGCGAGGCGATGGCATCGCCGTCCTTCACAGCAGACACCTCACTGCTGCGTTGCGAAATCGTGAGTATCTTGTCGCCGATAATCCCTGCCGAGCCGATGCTCGCCGAACAATCTTTTTTGATAAACCGTTGAATACTTTTGCGCAGTATCATGTCCACCATCACCGTTGAATCGTCTATAATGTCAATGGCATCCACAGTTCCTACGTTGATACCCGCGAAGCGGATATTGCTGCCAACTTCCAGTCCGCTCACATTCGTGAAGCTCGTTGTCAACCGAAAAACAGGATTGAACAAATTCTTTTGCTTGCCGAGGATAAAGATAGTCAGCACAAACAATAAGATGCCGATGACGATGAATATCCCTAAACGTAATTTGAACTTTGTTGTGCTCGTATCCATAATGAAAAGTTTTTATGATATATGATGTATAAAAAATGTATTTTTTGTGATGATTAATTAATTCCAAACGTGTAAGCTGCAACTTGCAACTTAAAACTTTCCAACCTACTTGAAGAAAGACTTGATAAACATATCTTCCGATTTCTCGAAACTTTCCAAGCTGCCTTCTTGATAAATTTGTCCTTCGTGCAGCATCACAACACGATTGGCTGTGCTGCGTGCGCAAGCAATATCATGGGTGATGATGATTGAAGAAGTTTTATATTTTTGCTGAATATCATTGATAAGGATGCTAATCTCATCCGATGTAATAGGGTCAAGCCCTGTGGTAGGCTCATCATAAAGCATAATCATAGGGTCGAGCACTATGGTGCGTGCCAACGAGATACGTTTGCGCATGCCGCCCGACAATTGGGCAGGCATCTTATCTATCGCCTCTAACAAACCGACATTCTCCAAAGCTTCCTTCACCTTTTCATTTACCGCTGCCCGTGTCAAGTCCTTCTTGATTCTTGTCAAAGGAAACTCAAGGTTTTCTCGCACTGTCATCGAATCATACAACGCCCCACTCTGAAACAAAAAGCCTATCTTCTTGCGAATTTCCATCAATCCGTCTTGATGCAAACCACCCACATTTTCTCCCATAATATCTATGCTTCCACCATCGGCTTCCAACAAACGAATAATACATTTCACCAACACCGACTTCCCTGACCCGGATTTGCCCAACACCACCAAGTTCTCTCCGTCAAACAATTGCATTGAAATCTTCTGCAACACTTTTTGTGTACCGAATGACTTCTTCAAGTTCTTGACATCAATAACAAGCTTCTTTGTTTTCACATAACTTGAATCGGCTATAGCTGTTTTCGTAGTATCCATCATCTGTATTGTTTTATGCCATGCTGTCTAAAGCATGTCGGTAATCTGCACCGCCACCAAATCCACCATAATCACCAATAGCGACGCCAAAACCACTGCCGAATTCGCTGCTTTGCCCACGCTCTCTGTGCCGCGTCCTGCGTTATATCCTTTATAACACCCCACCAAACCGATGATAGACCCGAAGACAAACGTCTTGATAACGGCAGGCAAAAAATCCATAAAATGCACATGACTGAGGGCTTGTCGGCAATACAAAATAAATGTAACATCCCCTTTGATATTCGCCCCTGCCCAACTGCCAATCAAACCCAACGCATCGGCATACAACACCAACAAAGGAATCATCAGCGTAGCCGCCAACACCCGTGTAACCACCAAGAAACGCATCGGATTGGTGGATGATACTTCCATGGCATCTATCTGTTCTGTAACCTTCATCGAACCCAATTCCGCGCCCATCCCCGAACCAATTTTTCCTGCACATATCAATGCCGTGATAACGGGTCCCATCTCCCTGATAAGCGAAACGGCTACCATCCCGGGCAACATAGTTACTGCGCCAAAGTTCATCAAGGTTGGTCGCGACTGTATAGCCAAAACCAAACCAATGATGATGCCCGTTACGGATATAAGTGGCAAAGACTTATTCCCTATCTGATAACATTGCCTCAAAAATTCCTTAAACTCAAAATCCCGCGAAAACGTCGCCTTAAAAGTCTGCGCCGCGAATAAAAACATGTTCGCCACTTCCTGAAAGAAACCACTTGCCTTATTGCTGATATCAAACGTTTTCTCCGTAACTTTTATCGCATGATTCTTCGCTTGCTCCACAGAGGGCTTCAATTGGATTATCGGAATAAGTTTTTTCATAAAGCACTTTGTATTTTGTAGTTTTCAGAATATTTCAGGACGATATAGCAGACAATTTTTTTATGTATATCAATGTGGAGATGCCTCAATAGTCAAGCGAGCCATCAAATAACTCACCGTGGACTCCGCCCCTTGATTCAAATTCACATGGGTATCTTCCAGCCCGTCGTAGCATCCGCCCGTACAAGGATTATACACAATTTGATGCAAACGATTCTTCCCCAAAAACCAATCGAAGGCAATGTGCATTTTCTCCCGATACCGTACATTCTTAAACACATCATAGAACTTGCTCAAGGTCATTACGCTGTAAGCAACATCTATCGGCTGCTCACCGAAGTGTCCGGCTTCTTGTCCTTTCATTAGCCATTTTTTGTTTGAGATAACTTCAATGCCGTTTTCATTAAACGTCTGTGCTAACAAGAAATCAAAAGATGCGACAGCAATATCTTTATACACCGTATTCTTAGTCACTAACCAAGCATACAACATCGCTTCGGGCAAGATACTATTGGCATAAGTCAAATAACTCTCAAACCATGCCCACTCCTTGCTTGATTCATGACGATACATTTGCACCAGCCTATTGGCTAATTTTTCTAATAGATTCTGATACTTATCCGATTTCAAGACACTTAGGTAAATATAAATTCCCTTTATGGTGAAAGCCATTGCCCTAGTAGAATGAACTTTTTCTATATAATTTAGTGCATCATCCATCATATATTCTGCTTTCGATATAACACTCATTGGCAACAAGCGTATGAGCGAAATCACAGAACCTAATGCCCAAATAGCGCGCCCATTAGCATCATCCAAATTGGTAGTATCATTTTGTTCCGTGAAATTATAATCTTTATCTACGTAGTTTAAGAAATTGCCCGCGGGTTGCTGACAATGTTTAATAAAATTAAGATACTTCATGATGCCCAACAGACAATCGCTTTTGCTTTCAATAGTGTTTGACAATTTATAGTGCATACACATTGCTACCAGTGCCCTCGCATTATCGTCTAACGTATAACCGCTTTTAATATCAGGTTGATTTATCTTCGAAAACTGAATAATGCCAACCTCTGTAGTCATTTGTTTCAGATGATTCAGATTTAGGATTGGCAAATTATAGTGCAATGAAATGGTTTTTCCCGAAATCTTTTCCAACAACACGGCATGATTCACGGCTGAGTTCTCCCAAGCTGTGGCAACTATTTTTTGCAAGGTATTGGTACTAATATGTTTTCGTAATGATTTGTTGGTCAACAAGCGTGTAACACCTTCAGCCAACTGCCCCGAATTCCGAAAATCAAATATAATACCCGTGTCCTCTGTCAACACTTCTTTTGCATGGGGTATGGGTGTAGAAATTATCGGACAGGCACAGCTCATCGCATACACAAACGTGCCGCTCACCGCCTGATTCGGATCATTCGTCGTAAACAAATAAATGTCTGTAAGCTGCAAATATTCCAGCAAATCAGGCAACGCCAAGTAATGATTAATAAATATCACATGCTCTTGTATGCCTAATGTTCTCACTTTCTCCTCTAACATCTTACGATAACATTCCCCTTCTTTTTTCACCACTTCGGGATGCGTCTTGCCTATGACAAGAAACACCACGTCGGGGTTCGTTTCTATGATGCGTGGCAAAGCATCCAATGCCGTTTCTATGCTTTTGCCCGAGCTTAACAAACCAAAAGTTGAAAGCACCTTGCGACCTGTCAAGCCATATTTTTTCTTCAACACCCATTTCGCCGTATGAGGAACCAAATGCGTTCCATGAGCAATCACACTAACCTTTTGTGGCGCAATGCCATAATCTTGAAACAAGATATCCGCCGAAGTATGCGTCATAACGACGATGGATTTACATACAGCAGCAATATTCTTCACCTTTAACCTAAGTAGTTCATCAGGACGAGGCAGAACCGTATGAAATACGATAACAACAGGTTTTGCCAATTCGTACAAAAACTGTAGAAAGGTTTGCTCTTGTTTATGATAGAATCCAAACTCATGCTGTATCACCACAATTTTTATTGTGCTATCGGCATTTATCTTTATAGCTAATTTCTTATAATCTTTAGCCACCGAAGTTTTCAGTATATATTTCACCTCTTTTGGATAAGGATACGTAATCCCGTTTGACTCCAAAGCACAAACTTTTATGTCCAGCGAATTGCTGAACTTATTAAGTAATGCCTTAATCAAATCCTGGGAATACGTTGCAATGCCACATTCTCGCGGTGGATAAGAGGTTACAAATAAGATTTCTGCCAAATCCCGATCGAGTGATTGTGTGAAGCTCGGCAGGCTACTAACTTGCGACACTCCTGCATGAGTCTTGTTGTCAAGCACGAGTAATTCCCCGGTTTGATATGGTAATGTATCTAAGGGGACGTTGTAAATGTTATTAATTTTCATCATTTTTTTTAGTAGTTGTACAGGTTAATAATTCCGTCATTAGTGCGGATATACTTAATGAGGCACAAGCAATTTGCGAGTCTGCTGCTCCGTAATATATAAATAAAGTATCGCCAAAAAGTGCCGTTCCAGTTGGAAAAACCACATTATTCACCTCTCCCTTTAGCTCCCATTTAAACTCTGGAGAGAACAGAGAGTAAGGCAATCGTGCAAGCTCTTTCCTAGGGTCATCAATATCGAGCAATGCTGCAGCACAAGCCGAATAGACAAGTCCTTTGTTCGTATCTTGCACTCCGTGATAAATCAAAAGCCACCCATGCTCCGTTTCTATAGGGGGGCAGCCGCCTCCAATATAATCCGATTCATGCAAATGTATAGGATCCAGAACGATATGCTCCTGAAAATGGAGAAAATAATCTTTCCAAAAGTCCTTCGTTAGTTCGTCAAGATTTTTTACCGAAACCAATTGAATACCGGGCCGAATCCGATGCAGAAAAACAAGATTGCCATCAATCCGTCTCGGAAAAAAAACAACATTTTTATCCCACAGCATCATCTTCGTCGCAGGATCCTCCGGTTGATAGTAGAACTTATGATTGTGGTAATAATCCGGATTTACCTTACTTCCCGACTCAACAATGAATGCAAACTTCTCATACGTAAAATGAGGCACAATCAAACCCTGCTTCTTAAAATGTATCATATCTTTCGATGTAGCATACGCCCCACGGGCATTTGTTCCATCGTATGCGGTATAAGACATATAATACAGATCATCTATTTTAACAATACGTGGGTCTTCAACCCCATGCGATTCATATTTATATTCCGGAACCATAAACGGTTTTTCCCATCGTTCCGAAATTGACAAAGGACCATCAAATCTGCAATAGCCTATACTCGAATAATTCCCTTCACTCACTGCCCTATAAAACATGTGAACATTGTCATCAATGCGTATAATAGCAGGATTCAATACGCCCTCGTTTTCAAATTCCAAATTGGTCTTTGACAATAACACACCTTCTTTTTTAACTTCAATCATATTTATATTTTATTAGTCCGCTTTAGGCGGATAGGTTTTAGTTTTATTTTTAATAATGTGGGCATCGTATCACCTAACAAAAACCCCCATGGTTTCAGCGGTTCAATGTGGTCAAAAATAAGTTTTACTATAGCAAGTAAAGGTACCGACAAAAACATACCCGGCACACCCCACAGCGCATTCCCGGCTATGATAGCGATTATCGCGAATAGAGCATTGATCTTCACTTTCGATGCAACAATCTTTGGAACAATAAAATTGTTATCAAATAATTGAATGAAATAGTGAATTGCCAAAACATACACGGCGTACCAAGCATTATCTTTTGTAACAATAGCAACCATCATGGGCAACGACACGGCAATAAGTCCCCCTATATAGGGAATGAGGTTCAGCAATCCTCCAATTATCCCAAGGAGAATAGCATAATCAATTCCAAGTATCAATAGACCGATAGAATTTAGGGAGGCTACTATAACAAATTCAATCAAAAGTCCTATCAAATACCGTTGTATAACAGTTTTAATCTGCTTAATAATTTCCGAAACTTTTTGCTGATTGTGAGCACTAAAAATTCTGTGAATAAAATCCAACAACAATGAGTGGTAATACAATATCAAAAAAGTATAAACAGGAACCAAAAACATCACCATGACCCAACCACCAATACTGACCAATGTATGACCAATGCTAGCACTACTAATGTTGATCAATTCACCTTTCGACTTGGCAATCCATTCGCGTATCCTCGTTGCGTCAACATTAAAATATCCAGAGGCCCATGTAATAGATTCATTGAGCATCAATGTAAATTTCTCCACCAAAGTTGGCCACGATTCGCTAAATCGGCTTGCTTGCGAATACAACAAAACACCAAACCCTGCAACAACCACAAAAGTCAATAACAAAGTCAGTACGATTGCAAGTATCCTGTGTAATTTTCTGCGAACAAAAAAGTTCACCACAGGATGCAACACAATGGCAATAATAAGTGCAAAAACTAATGGTATAATAATGCTGCGACACAAGTACAATATTGTGATAAACACAAATAGACCAACAAAAAAAATGCTAATCTTGGCATAAAATGGTATATGGAATTCTTTAACTGTCACGGCTTTCACAGTTCATTTCTTTTTTCCCAAAAAGATGGTGTATCACATAGTGTCCAAATGATTTAATGGCTTCTGGATTTTGAGCAATTAAGTTTGTAACACCAAATTGCACCACCGAACCAAAAAGCTTTCTTCCTACATTATCTGATGTCCCGACAACTATTTTTTTTGAAAGATATCCTCCTGCCAAACCAAGCGAAGTGCTTACAATGTTGTCCATCAAACTTGATGATGAAGTAATATCTCTCAAAGTGCTTTTTAAAAGATTAACAGGCTTAAAACTTTCATAGACACCATGTGCATGTTCTTTCAATAGATGCCTTTCAATAGCTTGCTCTATTTCTAAAACCTTGATAGCATTTTTGAGCTGTGCCCTAGAGGTTATATTCTTTTGCATATAAATTTATTTAAGTATTTTCTTTATAAAATAATTGCCCATCACTCTTCTGAACCAATTAAACATAAACACACGTAAAACAATCATCACCAAACCATAAAACCCTGCTACAGCAAAAAAGCCATAATAGGGTTTCCCCAATAAATCACCTAACCAAAATGATGCGCCTATACTCATAAAAAGCACAAAGGCTAAAATCAATAGGTAAACTATAGAGCGAGAGATACATGAAGCAACACAATCAGATGTTTTGTCCAAAACTTTAAGCTTCACCAACTCAAAACTTGTTTTGCCAAATTCAGTTGCTTCGCTCAAAAGCGATTCAATCGTATGTATTTTATCTTCCATAATTTCTTTTAATTTTAAGACAAACACTTAGGCATCTGGTATATTTCTCACAACTTGTTAAATATTCTTCATAAATTGCACTTCAAAAGAATAATTGCTAATGGCTACCTTCTGCCTTTAGTGCTTACCTCAATTCTTAAATCTAAATTCAAAAATCTAAGATTCCTTAACTTTCGTCTTGTCAGGTTCAACAAAGTCGGCAACATTTTCCCGTGCTTTATTGTACTTTTCAGAGACGGTATCAATAAATTCATTGAATTTATCTTTCACTGCGTCCGAATAATCTCCGCCCTTTTCGCATATTTTCTTGCGAGTAACCGAACCTTTTTCGGGGGCAAATAAAATTCCTAAAATTGCACCGGCGGCAACGCCTGCCAGCACTCCTAATACTACTTTTCCTGAGTCCATAATTTTGTTTTTTTTAAATGATTATTATTAATTGTTTATTTATGTTGATTTGTATGATGTTAAAAAGTCTTACTCCCTCTTATTATTCTCAGTAATATCGCCACAACTGCGATAACAAGTAGAATATGAATCAATCCGCCTGCATTAAAGGCAAACAATCCGATTGCCCATGCTATTATCAGGAAGATAGCTACGATATAAAGAAAATTTCCCATGATGAATATTTTTATATTTAGTATGTAATTCTAAAAGAGATTTCAATTACTTATTCTTAATGGTAAAATCTTTCAAAGCTTTACCAAGTTCGCCCATATCATGATTGAATTCACGTCTAAAAGCTGCCCATTTCGCATTCTCATCTTCTCTAAATGCTTCTATCTTTCTTTTCATTTCTATGTTTTTTTGTTCCAAATCAGCCAAGTTTTTTTCGTAAGTGGCTCTATTCTCTTTGTTTGTTTTTGCTATTTTGATCTTTATATCTGCAATATTCTTTTCATAGGTGCTAATGGTGGTTTCTGATTCTTTTTTAAATTGCCGAATGGAATCTCTTATAGCCATATTTAATTCTTGATTGGCTTTCGTCAAATTGTTTTGAGCGTCTTGAACTTTATCTTGGGCGTTTTCAACTTTCTTTTCCGACGATTGACATCCGCTCATAATCATTACAAGCATAAAGCCTGCTACCGCTAAGGTAAAAATTGTTTTTTTCATTTTCTCTTGTTTTTTAAATTGTTATTTTCCTATGTAGTGAATTTAAAAGTAGCGTTCAGTACGCTACTTTTTCACTATAATCAAATCATTAAAGTGCTTCAATAATCTTGTGCAATTCTTCTTTCGTTTTGCCAAGTTTTATCTCCAGCCGTCCAATCATTTCATCCTTTTTACCTGCCAAAAACATTAAGTCGTCGTCAGTTAATATCGCAAATTTTTGTTTCAGTTTGCCTTTTTGCTCGTTCCAGTTGCCTTTTACTTGTGTTGTGTTCATGTCTTTAATTTTTTATGATGTATGATTATTTATTAATGCAAAGGTCAGTCTATTTGCTCACGAAAGTGTTACATAATTGCTTTTAAAAGTTACATCATTCACACATTTTTTCTCTTGCGATGAGAACCGAAATTGTTCTCTAAATAGGCTGATCATTTAATATGTTTCTAAAGTACAATTGAAAATCCAACATACACAGCATTCGTTGTGATGTGAGTTTCCCGTAGTATATAATATGAATCAGGACCTGCAGTTCCGGAGTTTTTGCTGATGTTCATCAATCCCGCAACCCCTCTGTAACCAATTGCCAATCGAAACGAACGATTATGTCCCAACCCAAAGTCCAAGCCGGCGCCATAAGCCACTCCAATAGTGCTTTTCCTTACAGAAAGTATCGGTTGGGCATTAACCGTACCATCCCCTCCAGAAGTATAAACGGTGTTTCCAACTCCAATCCCTAATTGTGGTCCGGCTACTATGTTCAAATTGATCACTCTATGTTTCCCTGTGTTGAACGATGCCAACAATGGAATATCAATATAGCGCAAATTAACTCTTTGCTCAAAACCGGCTTTAGTATATTTTCTCGACAAACTACTATAATCAACTTCCGCTTGGAAGCCCATAAACCTATTGAAACTATGGCCCACAAATGCTCCGACCGTATAGCCCATAATGCTCTCACCTTTCACAGTGCCATCAGCAAAAGTTTGCATTTCGAAATTCGAAAATGTAGGCATAAAACGTACGCCAAATTCTGTGCTACTATGTCTTTCGGGATGATTCATCTGATTATTCTCTTCCTGTGCGTTTATTTTTGTTGACATAACAAATATAAAAACTACAATTGAGACAGACATAATGATGTTGTTTTTTAATGTTTTCATTTTATTTAAATTTTAATTGTGAATTCATTTTCACGATACAAAGGTCGTCCTATTCGCAGGTATAAGTGTTACACAATTCAATCTAAGACTTACAACATTCACACCTCTTCTCCAAGCTTGACTCTCCATTTCTAATAGTTGAGATAATTTCTAAGGATATACTAAAAGCCCTAACTTCTCTTTAAACACAAATTCCACAACCAATATTCAAACATATCAACTAAATTTAATATAAACCCTCTCTAAATTTAATAATACAGGTTATTGCATTCCAATATATCCTTAAAAACTAAAAAACATTCATACTTACAATTACAATTTTATATAAAGATCTCCGAAATCGTAACCCTAGATTCGAAAATAACAACTTTTCAAAATAATGACCCGCCGACACGTCTTGTTTTGCCTTTGACTTTTCTTGTTTTGCCTTCATCTTTTCTTGTTTTGCCTTCGTCTTTTCTTGTTTTGCCTTCATCTTTTCTTGTTTTGCCTTCGTCTTTTCTTGTTTTGCCTTCATCTTTTCTTGTTTTGCCTTCGTCTTTTCTTGCTTTGCCTTCGTCATTTCTTGTTTTGCATCCGTCATTTCTTGTTTTGCCTCCGACTAATCTTGTTTTGCCTCCGACTAATCTTGTTTTGCCTCCGACTATTCTTGTTTTACCTTCGTCTTTTCTTGTTTTGCCTATGACATATTTTGTTTTGCTTCCGATCTTTCTTGTTTTGTCTCCGTCACATATTGTTTAGCTTCCTTCTTTTCTTCTTTTATTGATGTCATTTACTGTTATACCAATGTATTTTACTCTTATACCGATGTCATATAGCATAAAAAAAGCTGCCTGATGTTTATTACAGGCAGCTTCTTTGGATTGAAAAGGTAATTACTTAATGGTTAATACTTCTTCTTCCGGAATAATATCTAAGACTACTGAACGGTTATAAAATCTCTGTTCAGGATATTTGTTATCGAACTGCGACAGTTTGGTATCTTCACCAAATCCTTGTACTTCAAACGTTACATCACCTCTACCAGCCTTTGCCAAACCATTTTTCAGGATATTCAGAGCATCGTTGGCACGTTGTAGGGAAAGGGTTTTGTTATATTCTTCTTCACCAATAATGTCGGTGTAGCCGTGAATGGTCACTTTACTGTTTAGAGGTATTTTCGGTATGACAACATCGGTAAGATATTTTTCATAAATGGTGATAGCCTTCGAGTCGTTGAATTCGTAGATGATACTGAATCTAATTTGTTCGATGGTCTTAGGAGGAGCCCAAAGAGCAATATGGGCGGTTGTATCTAATGTTATTTTCATACCGTTTTTGGCATCGCCTACCATTTTAAAAGTAAAAGTTTCTTCCGAACGGTCTCCTAAAATGGATTTGCTTGGAATACTTGCTTGTTCATTGGTGTAGGGTCCGAAATATTGTGTAATATTATTTTTATCCGTTATTTCTAAAGACCATGATTTGAATTTGTTTGACGAATCACTTACGTTGAAAGAAACATAGCTGTCGAGAGGTGCATTACTGCTTACAATTTCTACAGGTTTGAGCGGAGCTTCCGGACCACTTTGAAATTCCATCAACAGCAATGGCGAGCTACTTTCGATTGACACACGACGGTCGCCCTCATGTTTAAGTGCGAGGTCATTTGTTTTATCACCTTGTTCGGATGGGAGTTTCGGTAGGAATCTTCCTTCGATACCAATTCTTGCGGCAGTGATTCCGAAAATATTGGTGAGATATGTTTTTACTGATTCAGCCATTAAACGAGCCTCTTCCGGACCGTTTTCGGATGAGCCTACCAAAGTGATGGTGGCTGTGGGGTTTTTCTGCATACGGTCGCCTAGGATGTTCAAGATGTTATAATATACTGTCATTTGTCGGTTAGAACGACCTGATAGATTTTTGGGAATGAAGACTTCCAGTTGGTCTTCTTTAAAGTCTTTTACTTGATTTTTGTTGAGTAAAACATAACGATCGGGTATTTCGGTTGAAGCTAAATTGAAGAATACATAGTTGCGCAAAGGGAAATATTCTCTGACTTTGCGCTCGAAAGGAATGTTTTCGGGAGCTACTACAGAAAATAGGACTTTGGCATCTTCCTTGGGAGTGAGTTTTTGCAACACATTGAAAGAAAAAATATCATCGCCTCCATCTCCACCAAGTCTATTGGTTGAAAAATATCCTTTGCCGGTTTTATCGTTAACAATGGCAGCGAAGTCGTCGTATTGAGAATTTAATGGAGCACCTGCGTTATATGAATTGCCAAAGCCAGAGCCTTTGATGGGGCAGATAAAAATATCTAAGCCGCCCAAACCATAGCGTCCGTTTGAAGTAAAGTAAAGTAAGTTGCTGTTTTCATAAACAAAAGGATACATTTCATCGCCTTCGGTATTAACTTTATTGCCGAGATTTTGGAGGTTACTCCATTCACCCGCTTGATCTTTTGTAACGCGATAAATATCTACACCTCCATAACCTCCAGGCATATTGCTGGCAAAATACATCATGTTTCCATCTGGAGTCAGGAAAGGTTGCCCAACAGAGTAGGCAGGATTGTTATAGATAAATGGTACTGGTTTTAACCATTTTCCATCAACAGTTTTAGTCAAAAATATTTGAAGTTCAACGATTCTATCTTTTGAGTTATCATGTTGATTGTTTCTAGTGAATGCCATTATGGTATTGTTTAAGGCGAAACAAGCAGGACCATCGTGAAGACGAGTTCTGAATTTTTTATCTAGTTTTGTTTTTGGTTTTAATTGCGAACCATCTATTTCAGAAACATACATATTCCAAAATGGTTTTTGATTCCAATTGTATTTACGTACTATTAAATTTGTGGTCATCTTGCTTGATACAAAAACGATTTCGTTGTTATAAAAGCTTGTTCCGAAATCATCGGCATTGCTGTTTATTTTCAAATATTCAATTTTGTATTTTCCATTATCAGTAGATAAAAAAGGTAAATCAGTTTTGTGTGCTTTATAGTCTATGGCACGCAAATCGGCAGGTTTGAGTTCGACAAACTTATCCATCCAAATGTTAGATTGTTCATATTTGCTATTTATTTTAAGCATCATAGCGTAGTTATAGTAATCTTCGGGAAAGATTCCGCCCGATTGTTTGATTAGTTTTGCATAAGCCTGTTCTGCTAAAGTATCTAGGTTGATTTTATGATAGCTCATAGCCAACAAACGTTGCCCATCCGTGGATAAAACTTTAGTGTGAGTATATGAATCAATTGCTTTGTTGAAAGAGTAATTGAAGACATATTGATTGCCTGTCAATTCTGCTTGTGACTTTAGCTGAGCAGCAACGTTAATGCTAAAGGCAATAATTATTATTAAAGGAAAGATAAGTTTTTTCATGATATTTTAGTTTATTGAAATTTAGAAATTTCTAGGTGAATATATTTGTTTTTGACTTGGGAATATAAAATCGTAACGTAGCACAAGTTCATGGCTGCCATAATTGTATTTAGCAGTTTTTAGACCGTATGACCAATCGAAAGAGTATCCTATGTGTAATTGGTCAGTAATATCTAATCCAACTAAACCACCGACAGCATCGCCTGTACGGTACATAACTCCCACTAACAATTTTTTCATAATCACAAATGATGCGGTTACGTCGGCTTCGATGGGTGCGGCAGGTGTTACTTTAAGTAGCATAGTTGGTTTGAAAGCCAAGTTTGGAGCCATATTAATCATAGCACCTGCAATGAAGAAGTAATGCCTTTTTTCTTTTCCAATCATGGAAGTGCCGTCGAGCATTTTTGCAACAGAATAGCTGTTTTGTAGTAATGCCGGGACTGAAATGCCTGCATAGAAGTGCTCTCTATAATAATATGCGCCAAAGCCGAAGTTTGGAGTTATACGATGATTGATGTTGGATAAGTAAACGGGATCATTTTCTTGATCTACATGGAGTGTACTTAGCTGCGCTTGAAAAATATTCATGCCGGCACTGATACCAAGAGCTAATTTGCTTTTGGCATTTAGTTTCATGATGTAGGCAAAATCTACAAAAATGGAGGTGTTATTACTTGGCCCTATTTTGTCATTTAGGACTGATAAACCTAAGCCAATGTGTTGATTTACCAAAGGTGTATGTAAGGTTAAAGTCTGCGTTGAAGGAGCACCTTTGAACCCAACCCATTGGGAACGGTGGAGTGCGGTTATGGTTAATGCATCTCTGCTTCCTGCATAAGCAGGATTTACTGCTAATGTATTATACATGTAATGTGTGTACATAGGTGATTGTTGTGCATTGACAACAAAACTCACTATGGTCAGAGCCATTACTAATACTATTTTTTTTAAAGTTTTCATTTTATATTTATTTTACGGTTTATATGCGTTTTTGGAACTTATCTGTTCAGATAAATAGTTCCTTTGATTATATCTGAGCCATCACCCAAATCAAGTAGATAGAAATAGGTGCCTACAGGGAGCTCATCGCCTCCAATTCTTAATCCCATGGTTGATTTGCCATTCCATGTGTTTTGATATGGACTAGCTTCGAATACTTTGTTTCCCCAACGATTGAAGATTACAATTGAGTTATCGGTATAGAAATCAATGCCACGGATTACAAACATATCATTGACTCCATCACCATTTGGTGAATATCCTTCAGGTATAAAGAAATCAGTGGGAGATGGTTCAACAACAGAAACATCATTCATACTATTGTCATCGGGTTGACTGCCTATAATGGTTGCAGTATTAACATAAGTTCCTGATGAATTAACCAATACTGTCATAATTAATGTTTCTGATGCGCCATTATTCAGGTTGCCAATAGTCCAAATGCCTGTAGAAGGGATATAGGTACCAACGGATGCAACTGATGAAACATATGTATATCCAGTCTGTAATAGATCAGATACTATTACTCCTGTCGCATCATACGGACCATTGTTGGTTGCTACAATTGTGAAAACTACGCTATGTCCGATAAGTGGATGTGCATTATCTACAGTTTTAATAACACTTAAATCTGCATTACAATTATTGACTAAAACTGTATAGTTTGTGGTGGTTGAATTGCATCCATTTGGATCAATATAGCTAACACTGACCGTTTGATTTCCTGATACGTTCCAAGTGACCATGATTGTATTTGAGTTAGTTCCAGAAGTGATAATGCCACCTCCGAATATGTTCCATGCATAGGCACTGTTGCCTGATTGAACTGTGTAAATATTATCAATTTGATTAATACAAACGGGTGTTGGTCCATTGATAATTGGTATAGTTGGGGCAAGGTAAACTATCATGGTGATTGTGTTAGAAGTGCTAGGATTGCCTGATGAGCATATAATATTAGAAGTAAGAACGCAGGTGACCACATCGTTGTTTAAAGGAACATAAGAATAGGTTGTGCTGTTGATTCCAACATTGATACTGTTTACTTTCCATTGATAAACAGTGATAGATCCGCCATTAGTTGGTGTTGCAGTAAAAGTAACTGAGACTCCAGGACAAACTGGATTTAAGGAGGCAACTATGACTATTCCAATTGGCAAATTTGTGGTTATTATCATTGTAATTGAATTTGAAGTATCGGGGTTGCCTGTTGCGCAAGGCGTAATATTTGAAGTGAGCACACATGTTATTACATCGCTATTAAGCGGAGTATAAGAATAGGTTGAGTTGTTTATCCCCACATTTAAGCCATTTACTTTCCACTGATAACTTGGATTCGTACCGCCATTGGTAGGTGTAGCATTAAATGTAACAGTAGTATTTTGGCAAACCGGATTTGATGAGGCACTAATCAAAACGTTGACAGGGAGTAATGAACTAGTTGACATAGTAATCACATTTGAAGTGTTAGGGTTGCCTGTTGCACAAGGAGTAGTATTTGATGTGAGGATGCAAGTTATTATATCGTTATTTAAAGGTATATACGAATAGGTTGAACTGTTAAGTCCTACATTTAAACCATTTACTATCCATTGGTATAATGGTGTTGTTCCACCATTTGTAGGGGTAGCAGTGAAGGTTACTGTTGTGCCAATACAAACAGGATTGGATGAAGCAGCTATCAAAATACTGACTTGCAGACTTGGATTTACTGTTACAGTATAGGAGAATGGATTTCCTGTGCAACCGTTGGCAGAAGGTGTTATAAGGTATATTACATTTACAGGGGCTAATGTGGTATTAATTAATGTTTCTGTTATTGGATTACTAGTCTGATTCAATATTCCTATATTGCTAATGCCAATTACTGAAGTACGAGACCAATTGTAAGTAGTACCTGCAATTGTAGATGTTATGCTGTAGTTCTGTGCTATACCACTACAGGTTATACTATTAGGCGCACTATTAATTGCGGGTATTGGATTGACTGCAAGAGAAACATTAAAAGAAATAGATTGAGAAAGAATTGTTGAAGTCGAATCTGAGGGACCATTAATTATATTTGTACCTGATAAGACAACTGCACCGTTTCGAGCAAGCAGTCTTCCATCAATAGACGAACCTGTATTCATAGTAATAGATGTTAATGCCAGTATGTTTCCTTTAAAGGAAGTACTGTTGCCGATAGTTGCTGAACTCCCTATTTGCCATGTAATGTTATTAGCTTGTGCACCTCCTGTAAGAATGACATTACCACCTGCACCACCAATAGTGGTAAAATCAGATGCTACTTGAAATATCCATTTAGCATTCATATTCCCTTGGGCATCAAGAGTCAAATCGCCTGATTGGATTAGCAGGGAAGAAGTTGATTTATAAATTCCAGGCGTAAGTGTAATGCCTCCTTGATCGCCTGCTATTGTTACAGGAGCGGGATATGTTGCTCCTTCTGCAAAGAGATATGCATTGGTTAGATCTAGTTTGGCTTGAATTAACATGGCAGCTACTCCTGGAGGTGCAATGTCATCGGAAGCATAAATTGCACCACCAATTACTACCGCAGGAGGAAAACCGGTAATCGAAGAACGAACACCGGGGCTTATGCCAACATCCATATTATGAATTTCACTAAAACCTGTACTAGTGATTGCTGTACTTGCTAAAATGCCGAACCCTCCAGCTGAAGTAAGGCCTGTTGAAGCTGAATCTATGGCAATACATCCTCCACTGACAACAACATTATAGTTTGTTGCAATATCGGAAAGCGTTGCTGGGTTTATTGTAAGGGTATCATTTGTTGCGCCGGAAATATTTATTCCGTTGATAAGGTTTATAAGCCCTTTCCTCCATTGGTATGTCAGATTGCTACCCGAGGCAACTACAACAAAACTTACGGAATCACCCAAGCAAATTGCCTGATTGATTGGCTGTGTTATTATAATAGGAGCGGAATTAACTGTAAATGAAACATAGATAGAAGTATCATTTGGCAAGCAAGTTCCATAAACAATAACGTTATAATTGGATGCGGTATCAAATATACTTGAAGGATTTATTGACAGAGTGGCTGATGTTGCTCCCAAAATATTCCCTACATTATTTAAGTACATGGTTCCTTTTCTCCATTGATATGTTAGACCGATTCCTGTTGTACCCACTGAAAAACTTACTGCATCCCCTGCACATGCAGTTTGATTGATTGGTTGAATGATAATATTTGGTGTAGTGTTTACAGTTAAAGAAACATTGATAGATGTATCATTAGGGAGGCAAGCTCCGAATACTATCACATTGTATTTAATGGATGTGTCGGATATACTTGCAGGATTTAATGTGAGTACTGCCGTATTTGCTCCTGAAATATTTCCCGTGTTAATTAAATTCGCATTTCCCTTTCTCCATTGATAGGTGAGACCAGTTCCTGTTGCAATTTCTGAGAAGCTTATGGAATCGCCAGCACATATTGTTTTGTTGGTTGGCTGTGTAATAATTATCGGTGCTGTGGTTACTATTAATGAAACATTGATTGATGTATCATTAGGCAGACAAGTTCCATTGATTATAACATTATATTTTGTGGAAGTATCGGTTATGCTTACTGGATTAATGGTAAGCACAGAAGATGTTGCACCTGTAATGTTTCCTATATTGGATAAAGGTATAACACCTTTTCTCCACTGATAGGTGATATTTGTTCCTATTGCGAGCACTGAAAAACTTATCGAATTGCCTGCGCAGGCAAATTGATTTGTAGGTTGTGAGGTAATATTCGGCGCAGTATTTACTACTAAAGAAACATTAATTGAAGTGTCATTGGGGAGGCTCGTTCCATAAACAATTACATTATAATTGTTACCTGCATCGCTTAAAGCGGCAGGATTAATTGTGAGCGTACTAGTGGTTGCACCTGATATACTTCCAATATTGTTTAATATGGTGTTGCCTTTTCTCCATTGATATGTAAGACCCCCACCGGAAGCAAGCACAGAAAAGCTTACTGAACCTCCAATACATGTGATTTGATTAGAAGGCTCTAAAGTTATGATAGGAGGCGCAAGCATACCGCATCCAGGGGGCATAGCTGCTGCTAAGCCTGCCGTAGTTATGGCACCCACCATAGTTAGTGCGCGACCATCTAAGACGACACCCGTATTTATTAAATTAATTGCACCTGCTGGAACAACTATCGTTCCTCTGAAAACAGAGTAATTATTGATGCTCACAGCACCTTTGATTAACCAAAAAACATTTTTCGCTTGCGCACCATTAATCAATTTTACTTTAGAATATGTGCTTGTGGTAAGAGCTGGGCTACCAGCTATTATTTTTATAACAAATACGCCATTAGCGTTGCCTTGAGCATCAAGATACAAGGAGTCGGTGAAAATAGCAGCAGCATTCATTACATAAACATGTGGCGTCAGCGTGAGATTGTGTCCAAACTGCGCGGGATAGAGCAATTCAATGTCGGGAACCAATGCATTTAGTGTATCGTAGAGGTTTGACAAATCAACTGCAGCTTGTATGGTAGAAGGATCTTGAATAAGATGGAGTGCGCCTGTAACTGCGGCTGGAGTCCAACCAGTGATTGCACCAATGCCGTTATTGCCAACGTCACCGATAACGGTGGTTGTACCTATAGTATTTGTCAGAGCACCATTGCTCGAAAATATTGTATAGCAAGCAATAGAGCCAAGGGGTGGATGAGGTGGACCCGTTAGGACAATGCTTCCACAACCCTGAGGGGTAAATGCAGTGATACCATCAATAGTGATGGCACCCGCTGTGGCGCACAATAGCCTTCCTTCCAAAGAATCACCTGTCGCCATATTGATGGCGGCATTGTTAGCAATTATGGTTCCTTTCATGCTTGTGTTGGTAGCCATGCTGACCACACCTTCAACTTTCCAGTAAACATTGCAGGCTTGCGCCCCGTTTACCAATTTCACTTTGGAGCCAGCATTAGTGGCTAAGGTTCCATTTACTTTTATAATAAATTCGGCGGAAGGGACATTTTGAGCATCCAATACTAATGTTAAGTTTAGCGAAGCATTGCCGGGTATAGAATACACACCCGGAGTAAACACAACCCCGTTTCCGAGCAAAAGCCCTGGAAAATAGTCGTTTGATGTGCTGTTGATTTGAGCAAGGGCGTTCAACACGGCTGTGTTACATGCAGTGGTTGAAACATCTACACCCGGATGCATCACACCATTCACATTTCCGAAGCCCAGAAAATCCCCGCTGGTGAAATAGCCAATATCACCGGTTAGATGAGAATGTGAGCTGGCATTATCATGAACAGCTCCACCCGAGGTATAAAGTACAAAATTAGATGCTGCGCCTAAGTTAATAGTTTGTCCGAAATTCACTTTAGGAAATGCGAAAAGAGCAATGACTATTATGATAAGCAGAATGTTTTTTTTCATGTTTTTAAGTTTTAATTGTAAATAAGTTTTAAAGATACAAAGGTCAGTCTATTTATGAATCTAAGTGTTACATAATTAGTAAAATAAGTTACATCATTCACACATTTGTTATAAAGCAGGACAAAACAAAAGCCCCAAGAATACTTGTTAGGGATTTTGCGATGCGCTTAGCTTAATTTTGCGAAACCAATTTGCCTGTTTTTATGATTTTATTATTGTTGACGAATTTATAGAAATATATCCCTGACGCAAGTGTGCTCAGTTCAATAGAGGTGGTTTGTTGGCTTATATTTTTGAGCAAAACTTCTTTTCCAACTACATCATAGATACTTAATTCAGCATTATTGATTTGAAATGCATCGTTCAATACTACCATAGTGAAATGTGTGAATGGGTTCGGATATATCGTAATGACATCATTTGTTAATTGCAGTTCGTTGATTCCGACTGTTAAACAATCTGTGGGCAAGGTGGATGCAATAGCTTGAATTGCTGCAGTGGTTAATGCTCCAGTGGTGGTGAGAGCTCTTCCATTAAGTGTGACACCCGTATTGAATGCACCTAAAGCTCCATTATTACATATTATGGTTCCACAAAAAACGGAATAATTGTTTATGCTTACAGCCCCTTCTACTTTCCAATAGACGTTCTTTGCTTGTGCTCCATTGATGAGTTTCACTTTTGAATAGACACTAGTGGAAAGTGCTCCGTTTATTTGGATGACAAATACAGCATCAGGATTTCCTTGTGCATTCAGGGTTACGGTATCCGTAAGCGTAGCTGCAGCGTTCATTAAATAGGTATGTGGTGTGAGCACTAAATCGTTTCCAAATTGTGCGGGATATCGCAATTCAATATCATAAGGAAGTGTGTTGATATAATTGTAGGCAAGCAATAAATCGGCTGCACATTGTGCTGTGGAACCATTCGGAATGGGATAAATAGTTCCCGTGACCAACAGCGGATCAAAACCTGTGGTTGCACCTACATTTGTCCCAATATCTCCGGTGATGTTGGTGATTCCAGTGTTAGAAACCGCTCCAGCAGAAGAGAAGATTGCGAAACAGGCTGCAGCACCTAAATTTGGGGCTACAGGACCTATTAATTCAGGACTTCCGCAGCCTATGGGCATATATGCCATCACACCATGAACGGTTACGGCACCCGTAGTGGATAATGCTCTACCCTCAAGTGTGTCGCCTACGTTTAATATAATGGCAAAGTTGTTGGCGATGACAGTGCCTCGCATCGTGGTGCCGGCAGCCATATCTACTAAACCTTCGACCTTCCAAAATACATTACATGCTAATGCACCATTCACCAATTTGATTTTTGAACCTGCATTGGTGGAAAAAGCACCGCCTATCTGAAATATAAAGACAGAACTAGGATTGTTTTGTGCATCTAATATAAGGTCTAAGTTGAGTGTAGTGGCTGAGGGGATTGAATAGATTCCTGCGGTTAGTATCGTGCCATTTCCAAGCAAGTTGCTGGGAAAAAAGGTAGGTATGGCGGCGTTTAGTTGATTATAAGCAATAAGTAAGTCGGCGGAACACTGTGCGCTTGTACCATCTTGGTCGTGCATCCCACCATTGACATTGCCAAAAGCTGTACTGGAACCATTGTTGGTGCCAACATTTCCCGTTAGATGCGAAAAGCCTGTGTTGCTCACCGCACCATTAGTTGAAAATAGTATAAAATTGGCTGCGGTGCCTAAGTTGGGTGCTTGTGCAACAGAAAAAGTTGTGATTAAGAGCAATGTGATTGCTGTTAATAAAGAGAATAGTTTCGTTTTCATTATTGTTTTTTTAAGTCGCAAATAAATTTCTGCGAGAGTACAAAAGTAGGTAGATTTGGAGGCTTAGGTGTTACACAATTCTTTAAATAAGTTGCATGATTCACACTATATGTTTTAAGATGATTTGTTTTTAAATTGAATTTCAGCGATAGATATTGGAATTCGTTTGGTTGGGGTTGTCTTTTGGCTTGGATACTTGTCTATAGTATGAACTTTATGTAGCATGAATTCATCGTAATGTAAATAGAATTTCGTTGCTATAAAAAAGAAAAGAGTTGATATAAGAATCTAAAGGGAAGCTATACAATTGAATAGGGTTGCTATGAATATTAAAAGTATCGCTATAAAATAGAAAAGTATTGCTTTATATCTTTATCTTAAAATAAGAAATTTGAAATGTGCTTTGCTATTTGGGAGGTGTTCGATGTATCTATCTAAAAAAAAATAGTAATCAATAGGTTATCTGCTTAGATATATGTAGCCTTTGATGATTTTGGAACCATCGCCTAAGTCAAGAAGATAGAAATAGGTGGCATCGGGAAGTTGATTGTCACCAACAGTTAATCCGAAGGAGCAGGTGCCATCCCATGTGTTTTGATAAGGATGAGCTTCGAAGACTTTGTTTCCCCAACGGTTGAAGATAATTATGGAATTGTTTGGATAGCTATCTATCCCTCTGATAACAAATAGATCATTTATTCCATCTCCGTTAGGAGAATATCCTTCGGGAATGAAAAAATCGAGAGGACATTGGTTGACACTGATGCTGATGAGGGAAGGTTCGGATATACATCCATATAAATAAAGAGATAAAGAATAGGTTCCAGCATCGGCAATTGAAGCGTATTGAATTTCGGGGTTTTGAGCTGATGATTCGAATCCATTGGGACCAGTCCAAAGATACGTGCCTCCGAGGATGGTTTGGGATGAGAAGTTTATGGATGTTGCTTCGCATATAGGAGAATTGCAATAAGCAATGATGGTTGGTTGAGGGTTGACGAGAACCATTCCCGATTGGATAGGACCTAGGCAGCCATCAAGGGTGAGTTCTTGTACTTCGAGCCAATAGGTGCCCGTAGATGTCCAGGTTATGTCTATTTGGTTGGTTGTGGAAGTGGTTTGAAGGATGCCATCTATTTTCCATGTGTAGGATGAGCCGGGGATGGGATTGGGAGTTACAAAGTAATGCTTGGTCAGGTTGTTGCAAGTACTGTCGGGCAGTATGGTTTGAGCTGCTGCAGTGAATGTGCTGAAAAGTATTGTGCAATACATAAGTATATAAGTGAATCTGCTAAGCATAGTCGTAAGTTTATTGTTGTAGTTGGTTTGTTTTGGATTTATTTTAAAACTATAATAGGTTTATGTATTGTTAGAAGTGAATATTGCCAACATATTGTTTACCGCGTCTGAAGCGGTAAACAATATAGGTAGCAATTGATGTTATAGGTTTATACTTTTGATATAAGGTTTAGATTAGTAATGATAGATCGGTGAGGTGGCAGGTAGTGGGCTGACTGTTATGTTCAGTACGTGTGGTATGGTAGCAACACAATTATTTCCATTGGTGTAGTTGATAGCAACGGTTTGAGGAGCTACGGTGAGCCATGTGATAGTTACTGTGTTGGAGGTTGTACCGCCGCCGGAAGTTATGGTGCCGCCTGCACTAATATTCCAAAGATAGTTGGTCATTCCCAATTCTGTCGTGTAAACATTGCCTAAGGAATTGACGCAGATAGGAGTATTACCACTTAAGGTGATTACAGGTAATGGATTGACGGTTACGTTGAAGACGGTGGGAACTGCTGCCGTGCATGCGTTTGCGTTGGTATAGTTTACGGAAACGGTTTGTGATGTTGCAGATGTCCAGGTGATTGTAACGGTGTTGTCAGTGGTACTACCACCGGCAGTGATTGTTCCACCAGCACTAACTAGCCATGTATAGTTTGTCATGCCGACTTCTGTGGTATAGACTATTCCTGTTGCATTGACACATACAGGCGAGAGACCACCGAGAGTTACGATAGGCAATGGATTGACAGTGACTGAGAAGCTAGTTGAGGCGGCTGCGGTGCAATTGTTTGCGTTATGGTAATTGACCGAAACGGTTTGCGGCGTTGCGGTGTTCCAAGTTACGGTTACGGTGTTGTCTGTTGAACTACCGCCTGCTGTGATTGTTCCGCCAGCACTGACGAGCCATGCATAAGTGGTCATTCCAGCTTGAGTAGTGTAAACATTTCCTGTTGAGTTGATGCATGCAGGGGAAGGACCGCTGAGGGTTACTACAGGAAGAGGATTGACTGTTACATCATATATAGTAGGTAAGGCAGCGGTGCATAAATTAGCATTGAGGTAGTTGACTTGGACAGTTTGTGGTCCGGCTGTGTTCCAGGTTACGGTTACTGTGTTGTTGGTTGCAGTTCCGCCAGCAGTGATGGTGCCGCCCGGGCTAACAACCCAAGCATAGTTGGTCATTCCAGCTTCTGTGGTATAAATGTTTCCAGTGGAAGCTACACATACGGAAGCGGAACCGGAAAGCGTAGGCACAGGTAAAGGATCAACTATTACATTGAGGACAACGGGAATGCCTATGCAACCTGTTGTACTTGTTAGTGTTTCGGTGACTGTTACTGTATAGGAACCTACTGTTGTCCAAAGAATGGTTATTTGATTTGTGGTTTGCCCAGAGGTAATGGTTCCACCACCCGAAACTACCCAATTGTAGGTAGAACCTGCTGCGATTAAAACAGAATAGTTTTGGGAAGAGTTGAGACATGCATGATCGGGGTCGGTTGTGACTTGAGCAGATGTTTCGAGGGTTGTAACTGAAAATATCAGAATTATCAACCATTGTAAGAATTTTAAATTTGTTTTCATGATAAGTTTATTTAATGTTTTTATTGTTTTTTGAATGATTTTATTGTTTTGTTTTTTTGCTTATGTATTTAGATTCGTCGGAACAAGGAGAAATGTGATAGCTTTCCCGACTCGCTAACAAGGCAATCGTGGTGATGTTTCAAATTGAGCCATCGTAAGATATCTGATTGAAAATTCATAATTGCTTATTTATTTTATTGATGATATATTGCTGATGTAATGGGTAGAGGGGAAATGGTGATTGCATAATTTGGTGATGCGATTCCGTTTCCGCAGGCATTGGTTGCATATACTGTGATGTTGCCGGAGGATGCGGTAGGACTGAAATTTACTGAGATAGTGTTCGTAGTAGCACCTGAAATAATGGATGCGCCGGATGGTAAGGCCCAAACATAAGCTGTTGCGTTGGCGATTGCAGGTATGGAATAGGCGAAACCTGTTTGTCCTTGACAAACTAAAGGTGTACCGGAAATTGTTCCTGCTGTTGTGGGTAAAAAGCTTACTATATTATTATGCGTATTGATTGCTCCTGCACGCGAAAGCGCTCTTCCAAAAAGGGATGAACCTTCCAATAGGTTGATAGCACCATCCACTACGATGGTGCCTTGGAACACCGAATTGCCCGCCAAATCGAATTGCCCGCCTATTTGCCAATATACATTGCATGAAGCTGCGGAATTTAGCAGGGTGATTGAAGAAAATGTGCTTGATGTGAAAGCACCTCCTATACGAATTATAAAGATTGCATTGGGATCGCCTTGAGCATCTAATGTAAGGTTTCCGGTTAGGGAGGAAGCTGCTCCTGTTTGGTAAATACCTGGTGTTACTATTTGTCCGCTGCCCAGAAGTACGCCAATCACAGTGCCTCCCAGTGTACTTAAATAACCATAAGCGGTACCTACATCGGTGGCTGCTTGTACTAAAATGCTATTGGGTGGATTGTAGATGTTTCCTTCGATGATGCCCGGTGGGAAGCCTGTTGTGGCTACTGTGTTGGAACCCACGTCGCCCGATATAGATGATGCTCCGGTATTGTTTAATGCTCCCGTGGAGGTGAATAAAGCAAATCCGGATGCAGCGCCTAAGGCTGGTGCTTGGGCGAATATCACTGATGAAAGTGATAGGTGAAGTGCGACTAAAACAAATAGTAGTAATTTGGTTTTCATTATATTTTCTATTCATTAATATTTGCAAAAAATAAGTGCATTATGACTGCTATTTTAATTCGTAAAATTATTTTCAGAAGAGTACAAAAGTAGGTTCAATTTGGTATTTGGTTGTTACATAATTCTGTAAATGAGTTACATGATTCACACATTTACTTTTTCCCTTTGCCACCACCTTTGCCCGAGCCGCCGCCTTTGTTGCCATTGGAGGCTCCTTTTTGCTGAGGCTTGTTGTTATGTTGAACAGCAGATTTCGGTTGTGCTTGATGCGGAGTGGTGGCTTTCGTGTTGCCTTTTTGCGGACGAACGCCATTGGTTTTTTGGGCAGGACCATGATATCCTTTTGCATATTTCGACTTATATGCCTTGAAAAGCTCGTTGGGCGTGTTACCTCTATAGTCGTTCATGGTGACCTTGTAACCTTTATACAAATCATAGCCACGGTAGCGTGGAGGCAGCAGAGAACGATGAACCCAAACGCCATTTTCAACAAAAATAAACATGGCAGAAGGCACATCATAAAACGCTTCCACGTCGGGAAGATAGTAATAGGTTACGTTGGTGACGCCCACAGGTCCCCAGGCTGGAGGTGAAATGTTGACGCTAACGGATACTTGAGCCTGCAAGGCATTGGCAACAAAAAAACATAAGGCAAGAACGATTAATTTGATAGGTTTCATAATACTTTTTCTTTAGATTGTGAATACATTTTTCACAGTGCAAAGAACCATCTTTTCCCGCAGGGACGTATTACATAATTCTGTAAATGAATTACATCATTCACACATTTATTTCCATCCAAAGAAAAAAATAGCGCATAAAAAAAGAGCGACACCCTATTGATGCGCCCTTTTTTTTAACCAAAACTATTGTTGTTAGGGCTTCAATATCGTGTTGCCTTGCATGGTGATGCCTGCGGTTCTGGTCAAAGCCCTCCCGTCAAGCGTAGCACCTGTGTTGAATGTGATGGATTGCATCGCCAGAATGGTTCCTTTAAATACCGACGTAGTTCCAAATGTGGCAGAACTACCCACCGTCCAATAGATATTTGATGCCTGCGCACCGCCACTCAGGAAAACTTTACGTCCGGAGGTGGTGGTGAGCGAAGATGCTATCTGGATGATGAACACAGCATTTGCGTTGCCCAAAGCATCAAAGGTTAAATCGCCGGATGAGATGGCAAGGGAGGATGTTGATTTGTAAAGCCCGGGCGTCAATGTAAGCCCGCCAACATTCCCCGAAAGGGTAACAATATCCGTACAGGTTCTGCCTGCTAAATCATTGTAGGCAGATGTGAGGTCGAGTTTTGCTTGATTCACCGCCGCGTCGTTGATATGAAGGGTGCCGTCCATGGTGCCTGGAGGAAAACCTCCAACAGAAGTGCCCGGACTCAAACCTATGTCGCCCGTTATGGAGGTGGCACCCGTGTTTGTTACTGCTGATCCTGCCAAAATAACAAAGTCTGTGGTGCTTGCAAGCGAAACGCTTCCTTGTACGGTAGTTTGTTTCGGGATAAGCTTAGCATTGGTTCCCGATAGTTCGTCTTCTTGATCTTTTTTACATTCGTTGATTAGAAAACACGTGATAACAAGAAATGCCAGCAATAAGAATTTAGTTTTCATGAGTGATTGTTTTAATCTGTGAAATTATTTTTATGATACAAAGGTCGTCGGTTTTAGTCTTTTGAATTTTACACAATTCTTGAAAGGATTTATATCTTTCGCACTTTAGTTCTTTGTTGCTTGATAATAGCTACTGTTTCTGAAGAAAAGATATCCTGAAGTGTAATGATTCATTCGATGCGTTCCTCTTATGATTTGCTGGTGTTTATTTTTCTTCAGAATAGTGCACCATATCTTTGATAAGAAAGCTTGATGGATGAATTTTGCAGGAAGGTGATGTGGTTTGCAGTTTCACGGGCTTATCGCCTATGGTTTTTTGAAAGTAAGGATGGTAACCTTTGGGATAGCGCAGCTTGTGTTCTGTTAAATAGATGAAAGGAGCCCTGCCATAATAATCGGGCATTAGCACCTTGAAGGCACTAAACAAATCATAGCGCCGCAAACGCCATGGCAAACAGGAGCGACGAATCCATGCCCCACCCGAATAATATATGAACTCACCGGTCGGAATTTCATAATATACGTCTATGTCGGGCAGATAATAAAAGTGTTCGTTTTCGTAGCCCACGGGTCCCCATTGCGGTGGCATGCCATCAGAGGTTTCCGTTATCCCTTGGGCTTGGGATGTTTTGCCGATAAATAAAAGCATTTGGCTAACCAATAGTTTTAAGTTTTTCATCAGATTTAGCTGTAGTTTTTAGAATGATTAGTATTAATTCTTTGAAAATGTAGTCGTCATTTGTGTTCAAAAGTCCGGAATGCCGGGCGAGTCCATACGATAGTGACTTGGTGTATGTTTTAGGCTCAATATCGGTATGCTTGAATGATTGACTATATGTTGTGCAAAAGCACCCAAAAGAAATCCATTGACTTCCGATTCGTGCCCCGTGTTGATGACAATCAAATCGCAATTGTTTTCAATTCCATAATCCAAAGCTGCTTGTGCGATATGTTTGGCATGAACAAGCATGGTGGTGCGCATCAACCCGCTGGCATCAATAATTTCTTCAACAGAGCGGATTTTTATTTGAAACAATTCAATAGCCTGCGAATCGTAGCTATCGAGCAGACCTATAATATGCATGCTGGCATTAAATAGCTTACCAAAATACAATGCCATGTTCACCTTTTCGCGACTATGCAAGGAGTTATCAATCGGTATCAAAATGTTTTTGAATTGAGGTGCCACGCATGTTTCTTGAATGCTCAACACAGGAACCTTTGATTGCGTTACCACGCGTTGCGTATTGCTTCCGTCAATCACTTCACTCATCCCCGTAACACCTTGGGTACCCATAATAATCATGTCAATCTGTTTTGCATTGGCGAAGTTAATGATTTCGGTATAAACATAGCCTGTAGAGATATGTATATGCGCCATGATGCCGTGCTTCAGCTCTATATCTTTTTTCATCTCATTCATTTTGCGAATGATGGCATTGTCCACATCTATAAGTGTGTGTTCCTCGTTTTGGTTCTCAACCCATTTCGAGAAGTGATTCGTGCTGTTGCCCGTAACACATATCAGATAAATCTCGGCTTGCAACAGCTTGACCAAATGCAAAGCATTGTTGACGGCATTGTAGGATGCGTCCGAAAAATCAATGGGCACAAGTATGCGTTTTATTTTTATTGTTT
>CAIWVT010000077.1 GCA_903916135.1 uncultured bacterium | reverse complement strand
ACACGTTTACATATTTATCTGCAAAGCACCACAACAATTCAACAATATAACAATTAAACAATTAAACAAAATAATAATATTTTTTCATCTCACATTTCCACCAAAAGCTTACCTTTGCAAAATATTTAATCTCACGTTATGGAAACTGTAGTTAGTGGCATACGTCCCACCGGAAACCTTCATTTGGGCAACTATTTTGGTGCCCTTCAGAACTTCGTCAAGATGCAAAACGAGCATCGTTGCTTTTTCTTCATTGCTGATTATCATTCACTCACCACGCATCCCACGCCCGCTGATTTGCATGGCAATGTGCGCAACGTCTTGGTGGAATATCTCGCCTGCGGTCTCGACCCCGAAAAGGCTACGCTTTATGTTCAGAGCGACTTGCCCGAAACCGCCGAACTCTATCTATTTCTCAACATGAACGCCTATTTAGGCGAGTTGGAACGCTGCACTTCGTTCAAAGATAAAGCCCGCACCCAACCCAACAACGTCAATGCGGGACTGCTCACCTATCCCACCCTGATGGCGGCGGATATCCTTTTGCACCGCGCCTCCAAAGTCCCTGTGGGTAAAGACCAGGAACAGCACTTGGAGATGACGCGCACCTTTGCCAATCGTTTCAACCGTTTGTATAAAGTGGATTACTTCCCCGAACCCATTGCCTTCAACTTTGGCGAAGATTTGATAAAAGTGCCCGGGTTGGATGGCTGTCTCAAGATGAGCAAATCGGAGAACGAAAACTCCTGTATCTTCCTTGCCGACACGCCCGAAGCCATCCGCAAGAAGATAATGAAAGCCACCACCGACGCAGGACCTACCGAGCCGAATCAGCCGAAGCCACAAGCGATAGAAAACATCTTTGGTTTGATGAAAATTGTGTCGCAACCCGCCACCTTACTGCACTTTCAGGAGCTATACAACGCCTGTCAGATACGCTATGGCGATATGAAAAAGCAATTAGCCGAAGATATGGTAGCCTATATTTCACCTTTCTCCGAAAAGATAAGTGCGCTATCTTCCGATTATGATTACCTCCGCAAAGTGGCGAAACTTGGAGCCGAGAAAGCCCACGAAAGTGCTGCCAAAACCATGCGCGAGATACGCGAAATCATCGGCTTCAAAGCCTTCTAAACGAAACGGAAATACACGTATATCTTTCCGAAGTTGTCGCGGTCTTTCTCGATGCGGTGATATAGCTTTTTGATTTCTTTTTGGTCAAGAAACCGCAGCACCTTCTTCTTCAGTTGTCCGCTGCCCTTGCCCGGGATGATTTCCACCCAATCTATCTTGCGCTCAATCGCTTCTTCAATGATATCGTTCAAGGCTTTGTCTATCTTATAGCCTTTGTTGAATATCTCGTGTAAATCTAATACTAGTTTCGACATCCTTATTTTTAATAGCCAAACACTTGATTCAAGGAAAGTTTTTTCACTTTACCATACTGTTTGAGCATCTTAAAGTCGAGAGTTTTCTTATCGCCTAACACAAGGATGGTCTGAGGTTTGTTTTTGACATACTTTTCCTGAAACGCTTTCACATCGGCAAACTTCAGGTCGGGAATTTGCTTGAAGACATCTCGACGAATGTCGTAATTGAGTCCGAGTTTCTTGGCGGTTTCATAATTAAAGAGCACATCCGATTTAATAATACGCTCGGTGCGCATCGCTTGTACGATAGCTTTTTTGGCAAGATCGAAAGATTTTTCTGCATCGGGCATATTGTTCATCAAATCGAAAAAGGCTTTCAGCGCATCGCCCAATTTATCGTTTTGAGTCATGATGTAGGATAAATTATAGTAGTGGCTTTGTTTTTTCTGATACAGATTTTGATAGAAAGCCATGGCAGCATAAGCCAAAGCTCGTGATTCGCGCAACTCTTGAAAAACAATAGCATTCATGCTGCCACCGAAGTATTCATTATACAAACGAATCACCGGCTCATTGTTTGGATTATACGTTTCACTTTGCGCAAGCATCAGCAATATGGCTTGCTTCATGTCATAATTGACCTGATACACCACCGTTTGGTTGGTAGCCAACTCGGGAAACTTGATAGCTTCAGGAATAGGGGTGAAATTATCAGGCACCACGTGATATTGATTCAGCAGTTCGCGAATTTCGTCAAGGGAATTGCTACCATAATATAATATATGGTGATAAAAACTATTCAGATTCCTGATTTTGCTTACCAACTCGTCTGCAGTGAGTTTATTGAGTTCCTCTTGCGAAAGAATATTGGTGGAAGGAGATTTTTCGCCAAAGATTCCATACGCCACCAAATAGGAGAATATGGTCTGTTGATTTTTTTTGTTATCGCTGCGTTCTTTAAGTTTATCCTTAACAAGATTGGCAAGAGCTTCAGGATTCGGCTGCGCATCCTTCAGAAGCGATTCGAAAAGCGCAATACCTTTTTCGATGTTTTCGGTAAGCCCACTTAGCGAAACATACACCTGTTCGGAAGAATTAAACACATTGAACGAGCACCCTATCTTGAAAAACTCTTGCTTAATCTGTGCAGGGGTATATTTAGAGGTGCCTAAATATTGCAGATAATCAATAGCGATAGCAAGTTTCTTGTCGTTGTTGCTTCCCATTTCGAAAACGTAATAGAGATTAAAGGTTTTGTTTTCCGTATTTTTGAGATAATTCACATCGAGATTCCGAACTTTAATCGAGGTGATGTCTTTTTGATAATCGAGGAACACGGGGTCAATATCTGCAACCTTTCTATCTTCCATCATCTTGAAAAAATCTGATTTATCGTCGCGATTGATTTTAATTTTGGTGATTTTTGGTTTCTTAATCTTGCCATCGTTCGACTCTTCTTTGCCGGTCTTTTTATAAATACACACAAAGTTATTCGTAAAGTTCTTGTTGGCAAACTCCACGATATCTTTTTTGGTGATTTTGGCATAGCGATCAAACTTATTGACATAAGCTTCCCACGGTTCGCCCGCGGTGAAGGTTTCCACAAAAGCATTGGCTCGCGATGCGTTGCTCTCGAAGCTCTTTGTTTGCTGCAATTTCAAATCGGTGATGATGGCAGGTAACAGCCAATCGTCAAATTCGCCCTTCTTCACCTTTTCTATTTGCTCTAACAACAAATCTTTCACTTGATCCAAAGTTTGTCCCTGTTTGGCTTTGCCATTTAGCCCCTCAATAGAATAATCCATAAAAATTTCTTTGGTTGAAGAAGCGGAAAGAACTTTTTGTTGTTGCACCAAGTTTAAGTCTATCAAGCCTGCAGCAGAATTTGACAAAATCATATCAAAAAGCGTAAGCAAATCGGCATCTTTGGAATTGGCTCCGCCTAAACGATATGCCAAAGTGACATTTTCGGCATCCGGACCAACCACATTAATGACTTCAGGAGCAGTAATCGCATCTTCAGGTTTGAACTCAAATGGTGGAATAGGTTTTGATTTGTACGAACCCCAATATTGATCAATCAACTTGATGGCATCGTCGGGATTAAAATCCCCCGAAATACAAATAGCCATATTGTTGGGCACATAATATTTGGCAAATTGCTCCATAATGCGGGTCATGGATGGACTTTTGAGATGTTCGGTTGTGCCGATAACGGTTTGAGTTCCGTAGGTATGTTTTTTAAATAGTGCTTTAAGCATGGCGAAATATACTTTTACGTCATCGTTAGTCAGCGTCATATTATGTTCTTCATAAATGGTCTCCAACTCGGTATGAAACAATCTAAGAATAGGATTACTGAAGCGTTCGGATTCTATAATAAGCCAGTTTTCCAACTGATTTGCCGGTATATTTTCCTCATAAACGGTTTGCTCCAGCGAAGTGTAGGCATTAGTTCCCGTAGCACCGATGACGCCCATCAGTTTGTCGTATTCATTCGGAATTGCATACTTTGAAGCTGCTGTGGAAACACTATCTATATCATGATAAATGTGTTCACGCTTTGCTGTCTCCGAAGGATTAACCTTACGATATACTTCGAATAGACTATCAATAGTTGCCAATAGGGGGGCTTCCTTAGCATAATCTGTAGAGCCAAATTTCGCAGTCCCTTTAAACATCATGTGCTCAAAATAATGTGCTAAACCTGTTGCATCGGCAGGGTCATGTTTGCTGCCGGCTTTGGTGGCAATATACGTTTGAATTCTTGGCTCATCTTTATATACGGTCATATAAACAGTCAAGCCATTACTGAGCGTATAAATCCGCGTGTTCAACGGATCATTCGCAACTGTTGTATATTTGTAATTTTGGGCAAATGTACTTTGCGAGAATAACACAAAAGTAAAAATACTCCATAGAATCACACGGAATAAAGTATTTCTTTTTTTCATAAAATATATATTTTAATTGTTTAATGCTATTATTTGATGCTGAGACTTGATTTTTGTTACAAAATCTTATTACTTTTTTGTGTAACTAATATTCAATATCAAGGTCTAATTGCTCTTTTAGGGATTGCAGCTCGGGATTTTTCTCAACCATCTGGCGAAATTTGCCTTCAACAGTAAAGGGTTTCAAAGTTTGTTCTTCGCCTTCATGCAATTGTTCAATGATGTTGAGATGGTTATTTCTTAAAGCAGTCTTTAACACATGAAGAATAGCAGCTTTCTTTGATATAAATTCGTTTATTCCTAAGTGGTTGTCGAAAGTAAAACTGATGGTGTTGTGTTCAGTAATTTCGGGGGTGCGTTTTGTGAGAGCGGAATAAAAAGTGGCTTGGCGTTCGTAGTTCTTCGCCATATCAGCCCAAGCTATCTGCAAAGTTTCGGTAGTAATGGGTTCTTCGCCGTAATTTGATTCAGTTTCTTGTATGATGGTTGGTACTTCGTGTTTTTCTTCTTTAATCGAAACGATATTACTAAAAGAAATAGCAGTTTTCTTTACGGTCTGTATGGATTCTACAGGTGAAGACTTCGGAGTTACTTCGGTATCTGTTTTATGTTCAGAAGAGGAGCTTACTGAATCAAACTTTTTTTTTACATCTTGAACGGAAGAAGTTTCATTTTTGAAAAGCGCATTGCTAAAGTTGCACATTTGAATGAAGGCAATCTCAAGATGAAGGCGTTTGTTGTTCGATGTTTTATATTCGTAGTCGGCTTTGTTGGCAATTTCCAGATTTTTAATCAAGAATTGCTCGCTGCACGCTGCTGAAAGGTCTTTATAGCGTTTTTTGATGCTGTCACTTGTTTCCAAAAGTTTCAGAGTGGCGGCATCTCTGCAAACTAATACATTTCGTAAATGCGAAGCAAAACCTGCCAAAAATATCTGACCTTCAAAACCGTTTTCTATGACTTTATCAATCAAATTCAAAGCATCGAACACACGGTTTTCGAGAATCAATTCGGTCATCTTGAAATAATAATCGTAATCGAGGATGTTCAGATTCTCTATGACAGTTTGAAAACTGATATTGTTGTTTGACGAAATGGCTATTTGGTCGAAAATAGAAAGCGCATCGCGCAATGCACCATCAGCTTTTTGAGCAATCAGATGCAAGCCATCGGCATCGGCTGTGATGCCTTCGCTTTGGGCAACAAAAGCTAAATGATGGGCAATGTCGTCAACTGTAATCCGTTTGAAATCGAAAATCTGACAACGCGACAAGATGGTTGGAATGATTTTGTGCTTTTCGGTGGTAGCCAATATAAATTTTGCATACGCAGGGGGCTCTTCCAAAGTTTTCAAAAAGGCATTGAACGCTGCTGAGGAAAGCATGTGAACCTCATCAATGATATACACTTTGTATCTGCCTGCTTGTGGAGGAATCCGCACTTGATCAACCAAAGCACGGATATCATCTACTGAATTGTTGGATGCAGCATCCAACTCGTGAATATTAAAGGAAGTGAGCTCGTTGAAGGACTTACATGATTCGCAAACATTGCAGGCTTCGTGGCGTTCCGTAAGGCTTTCGCAGTTAATAGTTTTTGCCAAGATACGTGCACAGGTAGTTTTTCCAACACCACGAGGACCACAAAACAAAAAGGCTTGAGCCAATTGTTGTTTGACGATAGCATTCTTTAAGGTGGATGTTATAGACATTTGCCCCACGACAGTATCGAAGGTGGCAGGTCTATATTTGCGGGCAGAAACTATGAAATTCTCCATAATAAAAAATTATTTGAGTTCTTTAATCAAACTTCAACACAGCTAAAAACGCAGATTGCGGCACTTCTATATTGCCAATTTGACGCATACGTTTCTTGCCTTTTTTCTGTTTTTCCAAAAGTTTACGCTTACGGGTGATGTCGCCGCCATAGCATTTTGCTGTAACATCTTTGCGCATGGCGCGTATGGTTTCCCGAGCAATAATCTTCGCTCCGATGGCAGCCTGAATCGCCACTTCATATTGTTGACGGGGAATCAACTCTTGGAGTTTTTCGCACATCTTGCGACCAAAATCATAAGCATAATCACGATGAATCAAAGTGGACAAAGCATCCACCATCTCACCGTTCAGCAGAATATCCAAACGAACCAAATGTGCAGGTCTGTTGCCTATGAGATGATAATCAAACGAAGCATATCCACGTGAGATGCTTTTCAGTTTGTCATAAAAGTCAAAAACGATGTCGCTCAAGGGCATCTCGAACGAAAGTTCTACACGTTCGCTGGTCAAATACACTTGATTGGTCAGGGTGCCGCGTTTGTCAATACATAAGGTCATAATTTGACCGGTGTATTCTGATTTCGATATAATTTGCGCTTTGATATAAGGTTCTTCTATGTGTTCGATGGTGGTTACAAGCGGAAGCCCTGAGGGGTTATGCACATCTATTTCTTCACCTTTGGTGGTAAAAACTTTGTAGGAAACATTGGGAACAGTGGTGATAACATCCATATCAAATTCACGATAGAGACGTTCTTGCACAATCTCCATGTGTAACAAACCTAAAAATCCGCAACGAAAACCAAATCCCAATGCCAAGGACGATTCCGGCTCGAAATGCAAGGAGGCATCATTCAATTGAAGTTTTTCTATTGAGTTTCTCAATTCTTCGTAATCATCAGCATCCACAGGATAGACTCCGGCAAAAACCATAGGCTTCACATCCTGAAATCCCGGGACACCTTTTATACATGGATTTTCAACATGCGTGATGGTATCTCCGACTTTTACTTCTTTTGCGGATTTTATTCCTGAAATAATATAACCCACCTCGCCGGAACCCATCACATCTTTGGGTTGCAGATCCATCTTCAGTACGCCAATTTCGTCGGCATGATATTCGTGTTCGGTAGCAAAAAACTTCACAAAATCTCCTTTGCGGAGTTCGCCGTTGAAGATTCTGAAATTAGCAATGATGCCACGGTAGGAGTTGAAAATAGAATCGAAAATCAAAGCTTGCAAGGGAGCGTTAGGGTCGCCTTTCGGGCAAGGTATTCGGTTGATAATCGCCTCTAAAACTTCGTCAATCCCCATGCCCGTTTTTCCGCTTGCTTCAATGATATCTTCGCGTTTGCAGCCAATAAGTTCCACAATCTGGTCTTTCACATCTTCGGGCATGGCACTGTCCATGTCCATTTTGTTCAATACAGGAATAATTTCCAATTCGTGCTCCAAAGCTTGGTACAGAACAGAAATGGTCTGTGCTTGAATTCCCTGCGTGGCATCCACCACCAACAATGCGCCTTCGCAAGCCGCAATGGAACGCGACACTTCATACGAAAAATCAACATGTCCGGGGGTGTCTATCAGATTCATTAAATACAATTCATCGTTATGGGTGTATTGCATTTGTATGGCATGACTTTTAATGGTTATACCGCGTTCGCGTTCCAAATCCATATCATCTAACACCTGATTTTGAAAGTCGCGTGCTGATATAGTTCCTGTTGTTTCCAACAATCGGTCTGCCAAGGTGCTCTTCCCATGATCAATGTGAGCTATTATACAAAAGTTTCTAATATTTTTCATCTCTGCAAAATTATACATTTTTCTTGATTTTTTGCATGTGAATTGTAATTTAAAAATATCAACCAAAACAATTTTAACACTTCTTCACAAAATAATTGTTTTTACAATAGTTAGTTATAGTAATTTTGCAGCGATAAATATACACTATGGGGTTCATATCAAAATCAATTTTAAGGATTGCAGGCTGGAAAGCTTTATATACGGTGAAAGAGCCATTGGACAATTTTATTATCATTGTTGCTCCGCACACAAGCTCGTGGGATTTTGTGCTTGGGCGCCTTACAATGTCTGCGCTAAATCTTCACGGAAAGTTTATGATTAAAAAAGAATGGTTTAGATTTCCGTTTAGTACGCTTTTGAAATGGTCTGGTGGCGTTCCGGTGGACAGAAGCAAAGGCAGCAATTCTATAAAACCCATCGTGGAACTTTTTAACAGCTCGCATAATTTTTGTTTGGTTATTACGCCCGAAGGAACTCGCAAATATACCAAAAATTGGAAAAGAGGCTATTATTTCATTGCCAATGCGGCAAAGGTTCCCATAGTGTTGAGCTATATTGATTATAAAGAAAAGGTTTGCTGCATTTCGGATGTGTTGCACACCTCGGGAAATTACGAAGAAGATTTTAAGATTATCGAAGAATTCTATCGCGGCAGGACAGCGCGGCATCCTGAAAGGTATAATCTTTCATGATTTCTGAGGGGGCTTAATCCAACAATAATTCTTCAAAAATATAGAGAAGAAATATGAATTCGTCATGATTATTTTATTCTCAAATCCTCGGGATTCTGTCTGCAATCCCAAATAGTATGTACGATAATCTCCTCTTTAATCAATTCATAAAAAAGTATGTAATTATCTACAATGAGACCTCTCACCGAATCAATATCTGTGTTGATACCAATATCAGGTTGCTTGGAAAGTAATGCAAGTTCTTTATTTATCCTTTGAAAAATCTTCGCTGAGTAAGCTTTGCTTTTATTTCGTTCTGCATAAAACTCCAGAATAGCAATGAGTTTTATCTTGGCTCTATGCGACCAAATTATTTTGCGTTTAGCCATGTGGAAACGTCTTTACTCAACCTATCATGTTCAATAAATAAGCCTTGTTCAATCTCCTTCTTCGATTCCATGATTTCGTTCCGTTGTTCGTTCGTCAACGCTATTATATCTGTTTGGGTTTTTGAATCGAGTATCGTTTTGATTGCTTTTAGAAATGAGATGTCGTTAATCTCGCTTATCCTATGAATCAGTACCTTTTTTAATTCAATTGTCGTCATGATTATATTTTTTACAAAATTACAAATTTATAGTGACATTATTCATTCTCAACAAAAATCTTTCTAATCCAACCTCGATTCTATATGTTTCTTCGAAATATATTTCACAGGATACCACGCCGCCACAAACCCAATAAACCCTACCAAGCCCAACACATACACAAAATCCATCACCAACATTCGCACAGGATAGGCTTCTATAACAAAGGTGGAACCCGAATTCATCTTCACCAAGCCAAACATCTGCTGCACCCAACACACCAAAAACCCCAACAACAAGCCTCCCACTGCGCCCAACAGCGTTATCATCATCCCTTCCGTAAAGAAAATATTGCGGATATGAAACCGATTGGCACCCAAACTTTTCAAAATCGCTATATCTTTCTTCTTATCCAAAATCAACATACTCAAAGAGCCGATGACGTTGAAAATCGCTATCAGCAATATAAACGACAGTATCATAAACACCGCCAACTTCTCCGATTTCATAATCTTATACATGGTTTCCTCTTGCTCATAGCGATTCTTAATCACAAAGCCATCGCCTAAGATGGCTTGCAGTTGTCCCCGTGCCGTTTCAATTTGCGTGGGCTGTTTCGCTTTTATTTCCAAAGCCGTCAGTTGGTCTTGATATTCCAACAAATCGCGCCCGAAACGCAGCGGCACTATCACATATTTCTGATCATACTCCTGCTGTATGGAAAACACCCCCGAAGGCTGAATCAACCTATTGTTGAACGCCTCCATCGGATTTATCTGCGTCCCTTTGAACCTCCGCGGCACAAAAACCGACAGCGGATTCTCCACATCCTGCAACGACAACGCCAAATAATACGCCACCCCCTGACCCACGATAGCAAAATTCTGCTCCCCTTGTTCCAGTTGGCTCGTGCCGTCCACTATCATCGAATCTATCTGACTCGTGTGATGAAAATCGCTGCTCACCGCTTTGATACTCGCTATATATTGCTTGTCGCGATATTTCAGCAGCGCATTTTCCTCTATCACCCGCGTCACACTGCCCACCGTGCTCAGCCCATAGACTTTGTCCCACGCAATCGTCTTCTCCGAAAACGTCTTTCCATGCTTCGACTCCACCAACAAATCGGGGTTAAACGAATTGAACATACTCACCACCAAACCCTCAAACCCGTTGAAAACCGACAACACGATGATCAACGCCGCCGTCCCTATGGTGATACCCACCACCGAAATAATCGAAATGATATTGATGATATTGTGCGATTTCTTCGCAAACAGATACCGCTTGGCTATATAGAGGGATAGTTTCAACTTATTGCTTCAGCAAATCGTCAATATGTTCGATATAATCCAGCGAATCGTCCAAAATAAAATCCAGACTTGGGATAGCCCGCAACTGATTTTTGAGCCTATTGCCCAACTCGCGTCGGATGTCTTTTTGATTATCGTTCATCGTATGTATCAACGCTGCTTTTTCGGCTATGCCAAACAGGCTCACATACACCCGCGCCGTCGAAAGGTCTTTTGCCACCTTCACTGCCGTTACCGTTATCAGTGCATTTTTGGCTATTTTCTTTGCCTGCAACTGAAATATTTCCGCCAGCTCTTTCTGAACCAAGCGCGAAACTTTATTAAGTCGAATGTTATCCATAAGCACAAAGGTACATTATTTTCTAAAACTATCGCTGCTTTGCGAATATTTTTTATCAAAACGCTAACTATCCATGTCAACGTACTTGACGCGATAGACGATCATCTATCTGCCCATGTCAACGTACTTGACGCGATAGACGATCATATAAATATTCATGTAATCGTACTTGATATGGTCTTGCTGAGCGGAACCCTCCAATACAGTTGTATTTGCCCATCTTGTTCGATGAAGATGCTTCAATACAGTTGTATTTGCCCATCTTGTTCGATGAAGATGCTCCAATACAGTTGTATTTGCCCATCTTGTTCGATGAAGATGCTCCAATACAGTT
>CAIWVT010000076.1 GCA_903916135.1 uncultured bacterium | reverse complement strand
TGGGGCAAGGGCATCTTCCATGTGAACGATGAGTTGATAAACCGTCACCCGGGTGTTGACCCACGCATCGCTGCCATCGGACCTGCAGGCGAGCATCTTTCAAGCATCTCGTGCATCGGCATTGACAAACATAGGCAGTTTGGTCGCGGAGGTGTTGGTGCCGTGATGGGTTCCAAAAATCTCAAAGCCGTGGTGGTAGATGGCAATATCCCTATTAAATATTTTGATGAAGATAGGTTTAAATTGGTGAATCTGGAGTCAACTAGAGATATATTGAATAACGCCGGCGTGAAGTTTCGTCGGCAGAAGGGCACCATGAAATGTATCCGTTCGTGTCAGAACAACGAGATATTGCCTGTGAAGAACTGGCAAAAGGTGCAGTATGACGAATTCGAGAAGATAAGCTCTGAAACTACGCGCGAAACCCTAAACTGGGAAGACACGGGCTGCTTCAACTGCTCCATCAAATGCTCGAAATGGGCACGCTGGGACGGACACGAGATTGAAGGACCCGAATACGAAACGGCTGCTTTCTTAGGCTCATCCTGCGAAATAGCCGACATCAAAGCCATCGCCCTTGGCAACGAAATTTGCAATGACTTAGGCTTAGATACCATCAGTGCTGGCGGCACCGTTGGCTTTGCCATGGAATGTTATGAAAAAGGTTTGTTGGACGATACCAAGGGTTTGCAGCTTACCTGGGGCAATGCTGAAGCACAACACACACTGCTGCATCAGATGGCATATCGCACCGATTTGGGGCAAATATTTGCTGATGGTACACGCGCAGCAGCCCTCAAGATAGGTAAAGGCAGCATGGATTTCGCCATACAGATTTGCGGTATGGAACTGTCGGGCATCAACCCCAAAGGCTCGCTAACGATGGGCGTGGCAATGGCAGTGGCAGATTTTGCCAGCCACACACGCCTTTGGATAGCCGAAACCGAAATGGGCGATGACTTCAAGTTGACCGACATATTGCCGGCAGTGTTCGAAGGCATTGACGCCACCAACGTCCGCAACAGCATGGTGATATGCGATTTTGTTCCCCTTGGTTTGGGCGTGTTGGCGAATTTGTTGAATGCTGCCACGGGCAGCCATCATAACGCCGAAAGTTTAATGCACATTGGTGCTCGCATCACCCATCTGGCGCGCCTCTATAACACCCGCAACGGCAGAACCCACGAAGACGACAACCTCCCCGCACGTTTTTATAACGAAGAAAGTCTGGCAGGTTTCATGAAAGGGCAAAAGCTTAATCAGTCGTACTTCAAGACCTTTATGCACGACTATTATGTCATGCGGAAATGGGATAATGAAGGTATGCCGAAAGAAGACGTGCTGGCTGAGTTTGAGATTGGGTAGAGTTTGATGTTTTTTGAAACCTGAAACTTTAGTCTTATAAACTGTCTTTTTGCGTTGCATAATAAAAAACTTCTTACGTACCGTCATTAATTTTAAAAAATTATGTAGGTTTGCAAAAATTTATTTATCAAACATCTTATATTATGAATTATATATCAAATAGAATTAACAACCTATCAGAGTCAGAAACATTAGCCATGACTCAAAAGAGCCGCGAACTTGCCGCTCAAGGGCATAACGTTATCAACCTCAGCATCGGCGAACCTGATTTCAACACGCCCGACTTTATCAAAGTAGCCGCAAAAGAAGCTATTGACAACAACTTTACGCATTATGCCCCCGTACCGGGTTATCCCGAACTGCGCAAAGCGATATGCGCCAAACTGAAACGCGACAACGATTTGGACTATATGCCCGACCAAATTGTAGTTTCCACAGGAGCAAAACACTCTATTGCCAATGTGATGATGGCGTTGGTGAATCCGGGCGACGAAGTAATAGTGCCTGCTCCTTATTGGGTTTCATACAAAGAAATCGTGAAGTTAGCAGAAGGCAATGCCGTTTTTATCCCAACATCAATTGCCACCAACTTTAAGATTACCCCTGCCCAACTCGAAGCTGCCATTACACCGAAAAGCAAGGTATTCATTTTCAGCAGCCCGTGCAACCCCAGCGGAAGTGTATATACAAAGGATGAATTGCAGGCTTTCGCCGAAATTTTCGACCGTCACAAAAACATCTTCATTATTTCCGATGAGATTTACGAATACATCAACTTCTCAGGCAAACATCAAAGCATCGCTAGGTTCGATTATCTGAAAGAACGAGTCATTGTGGTGAACGGCGTATCAAAGGGCTATGCCATGACAGGTTGGCGCATCGGCTATATAGCAGCTCCTAAACCTATTGCCAAAGCCTGCGACAAACTTCAAGGGCAGGTAACCTCCGGTGCCTGTTCCATTGCCCAAAAGGCTGCACTTTCAGCCATACTCATGGACCCAAAAGACTCCCCTGAATTTGAATGTATGTTGAATGCCTTCAAACAACGGCGCGATTTGGTGTTAGATTTATTGAAAGATATTCCTGACATCATTACCAATGTTCCCGATGGTGCGTTTTATGTCTTTATGAATGTGAAACATTACTTCGGCAAATCAGACGGAAGCAATATCATCACCAACTCCGAAGAACTGAGCATGTATCTTTTGAATACGGTGTATGTCGCACTTGTCCCTGGCTCTGCTTTCGGAGATGGCGATTGTATGCGGTTCTCTTATGCCACCTCTAAAGAACAAATCATCGAAGCCATCAAACGGATAAAACAAGGATTGGAAAAACTGAAGTAAAAACCCCAAGCTCCAAATACCAAATACCCCGCTTGCGTGACGCAGTCGGGCAGGCAAATTCCAAAGAGACGCCTTAAGTTGTTGAAATTTGGGTCTTGGGTATTGGAATTTGGGTATTGGTATTTGGAGCTTTAAGCTTAATTTGTAAATATTTTCAGATTCCTTGCTTATGTCACGGGATTTTTGTTTAATTTTGACTTTTTATTGGACTAACATATAAATCTTCAAAAAATGACCATAATACTTGCCATAATCCTTTTGTCAATCTTAGCATTGGCACTCATTAGTTTCGGGATGATATTATTCATTCTTGGGCTTATTCTGAAGAAACCCGGACAATGGCTCCCGGGTATTATCATCACAGTCGTTTCGTTTCTTTTCGGAATATTTGTATTCATATATTTTGTAAAGAATGGCATTGACAGTGCAAAATCACGAACACACTATCAATTCGACTACAACCAAGATGACGGTTCCCAGAACAACGACAGCTATCAAGCCAAGCCTGAAACTCCCGATGAAATTGCTGAGTCGCCTGCCGAAGAGCAAGTGTCGGGGTTCATACAGGATGCGGACAAGAGTTTGGTATTCGTAAAAATCACTCCCGATATCCTTCTGAGCGACTATGGCATTAAAGTAGAAAAGATAGACACTTACGCCAAATCTATGAAAAATAAAAAGACCATTGCTCTCTTGATGCACTTCACCACCAAATGCAAAGGAGAAATGGTGCTGATTCTATATTCCACCGATGACGAAGAACTTGGGCGAAGCAAAGTGCAGGTGAATCAAGAGGGCAACACCTCGTTCACCATGAAGTTTGTTTTCCCCGACGAAACCGATTTTTTGAGAGCCAACCAAGCGCGTTTAAAAATTAGTGACTGATGACAAATATGGATAAAAATACTATTGAAAAGTTATTTACTGATTTCACTAAACTCAAAGTTTTGGTGATAGGTGATGTGATGATAGATTCTTATATCTATGGACGAGTTGACCGCATTTCTCCTGAAGCACCAGTGCCCATAGTGTTGGTTGAGAAACGTGAAAATCGTCTTGGCGGTGCTGCCAATGTTGCACTCAACGTGCAATCTTTGGGAGCAACCCCTATCTTATGTTCTGTGGTGGGCGACGACCTCAAAGGCGAAGAGTTCATAGAACTATTAGCTGACAATGGCATTTCCCCTGTCGGCATTCTCCGAAGCTCAAAGCGTATCACCACCACCAAATTTCGCATCATCGGCAATAACTATCAAATGCTTCGCGTGGATGAAGAACATGGACATTCCTTGTATGATAACGAAACCGAAGTGTTTATGAAACGCATCAAAAAACTTATCAGCACCGAAAAACCTTCCGTTATCATCTTTGAAGATTATGACAAAGGCGTGATTAACGAAAAACTCATTACCTGGACCATCGAATTAGCAAATGCTGAAAACATTCCCCTTGTTGTTGATCCGAAAAAGAAAAACTTTAAACATTATAAAAACATCACCCTCTTTAAGCCCAACTTCAAAGAACTCTGCGAAGGTCTCGAAATCGAACATGTTTCTAAAGACATTAAGAGCCTGACCAAAATCTGCAAGCCTTTTCAAAAACAGCACAATATCGCCATGATGCTGCTCACTATGTCAGAGCATGGCGTATTTGTTTCTAAACAAGAAACAAACAGCACCCTCACCACCGAAATCATTCCCGCTCAAATTCGCAATATTGCTGATGTGTCGGGTGCCGGTGACACCGTCATTTCTATTGCTGCCTTATGTTTGGCTCTACAACTCAGTGTTCACGACATTGCCTTTATTTCTAATATCGGAGGAGGATTGGTTTGCGAAACTGTGGGGGTTATTCCTATAGATAAAAAACGTCTGATGAACGAACTCATCAACGCTAAATAATACTTCACCTACTAAAACCTCCTCATGGAACACCTATTAGAGCAAAAGAAAAACGAAGATGTCAGCAAGTTGTTCGATGAAATATCTCCCAAATACGATTTTCTGAATCATTTTCTTTCCTTTGGCATAGATAAAATCTGGCGCAAGAAACTTATCAAACTCGTCCGCAATGAACAGCCATCCCGCATCCTTGATGTCGCCACAGGCACTGCCGACCTTGCCATTTATGCTGCTCGCTATATCGAAAACACTCATATCAGCGGTATAGACATCTCTAAAAAGATGCTCGAGGTTGGCGAGCAAAAAATCAAACTTCTGAATCTGCACCCGCGTATCGAACTCATCCAAGTTCCTGCCGAGAAAATCACCTTTCCCGATAATACCTTTGATGCCGCCATGGTTGCTTTTGGCGTACGCAACTTCGAGTACCTTGAAGGCGGCATCAGCGAAATGCTCCGCATTATCAAGCCCGGCAAGCGTATCTTCATCCTTGAGTTTTCAAAACCACGCGGCGTGATGAAACCTTTATATATGTTCTATTTCAAAGTGATGTTGCCCCTGTTTGGGCGCATCATCTCACGTAACAAGTTGGCATATTCCTATCTACGCGATAGCGTCATCGAATTTCCCCATGACAAGGCTTTTCTCGATATTATGCAAAGATGTGGATGCACCAACACCTATCAAAGAAGACTTACGGGAGGAATCGCAACCATTTATGTTGGTCAGAAATAAAAAATCTATTCTTTTGCACTAAACTTTGTTATATGTCGTTATAACGAAGTAGAAAAAAATGCCAACGTTGAAAACAGCACACAAATTACTTTTCTCTTTCATAGTAATCTTCTCATTAATTGCAACCCACTCCCTTGCCCAACGGCACGAAGGAGCGATAGAGAATTTACCCAAATTTGACCGACGCATGTATCATTTTGGCTTCCTTTTAGGAGCCAATCAAATGAACTTTGCCCTACGTACCGTTGAAGATTTATCACAATTCGACTCCCTGAAATCCATCACAACTAAACCTGATTTTGGTTTTGATATCGGCATCGTTTCGAGTCTCAAACTCACCAAATATTTGAATCTTCGTTTTGTCCCCACTCTTTCTTTTGGCAGCCGAACCGTTGAATACACCTTTCGCTACAAAGATTCTATTGATATCATACAAGGGAAAAAGGTTGAATCCACCTTTATGCACTTTCCCCTTTATCTTAAATATCAATCCAAACGTTTGGGAAATTTCCGTGCCTACATCATTGGCGGATTCAAATATAGCATAGATATGGCATCGCAAGCTAACAAAAAAAGCAAAGACGGCGAAGCCCCCATCAAACTTCGCAAAAACGACTACACCATTGACGTGGGCACCGGAGTGGATTTCTTCCTAACCTATTTCAAATTCGGCATCGAACTCAAGATGTCTTACGGACTAAAAAACCTACTTTTCCCCGAGAATACTGACTACACCAACAGTGTGAAACGTCTCAACTCAAAAATATTCCAACTTTCGTTCACCTTCGAAGGATAAAACTATTCCCCTTCCTTCTCCTCCATCCCATAAAACCTATCCCCCTTCCTTAATTTCGATTGTATTATCAGCATTTTACTACTGTTGATTACGCTTTTTGTATGGGGCATTTCTTTCTTTATTCTTGTCAATAATAATTTTCTTTTGATAAATAGGGTGTGCTATTAGTATTATTCGTAATTTTGTTCCTCATTTAATAACGCCATTATGAAAACAAAACTTTTAGTTCTTTTTAGTCTCATTCTTCTTTTCACTTTACGGATTTCTGCGCAAAACGAAAGCCGTTTGCTCCGTTTCCCAACCATCTCAGGCAATAAAATCGTCTTTTCATCCGCCGGAGATCTTTATACCGTGGATAAAAAAGGAGGCATTGCCCGCAAACTCACCACCGATGTTGGCTACGAAATGTTCGCCAAATTCTCTCCCGATGGGAAAAATATCGCCTTCACGGGGCAATATGACGGTAATACCGAAGTGTATGTGATTCCTGCCAATGGCGGTGTTCCGAAACGTCTGACCTTCACACCCACCCTCGATCGCGACGACCTTTCTGACCGTATGGGTCCCAACAATATCGTGATGACATGGAAAGACAATCAAACCATTATCTTTCGCTCGCGCATGAAATCATTCAATGCTTTCAAAGGACAGCTCTTTAGCGTTTCTATTGATGGCGGCATGATAGAAGAACTGCCCCTGCCCTGTGGCGGATTTTGCAGCTATTCTGCCGACAAAACGCAGCTCGCCTACAACAAAGTGTTTCGCGAATTTCGCACATGGAAATATTATAAAGGCGGCATGGCTGACGACATCTGGATTTATGATTTCAACACCAAGCAAACGCAACAAATCACCGACAATATCTCCCAAGATATTTTCCCTATGTGGAACGGCAGCACCCTCTATTTTTTATCCGACCGCGACCGTACCATGAATCTTTTCAGTTATAATCTCACCACAAAAGAAACAAAAAAACTGACGGACTTTGCCGAATTCGATATCAAGTTCCCCTCCTTGGGCGATAGCAGTATAGTTTTTGAAAACGGTGGCTACATTTATTATTTTGATTTGAAAACGCAAAAATCGCAAAAGGTGAGCATTCAAATTGCCGACGATTTGAACACCGGGCGCAGCGAAATGAAAGATGCTTCGAAAAACATTAGCTCTTTTGATGTGGCTTCCGATGGCAAACGCATCGTTTTTAGTGGGCGCGGCGATGTTTACACCGTTCCTGCTAAGACAGGCATCACCCGCAACCTGACACAAACTTCCGGCGTTCACGAACGCAGCGTTACGTGGTCGCCCGACGGAAAGCTCATCGCCTTCATCTCAGATTCTACCGGCGAGGATGAAGTGTATATCGTTGCCCAAGATGGTTCGTCAAAAGCCATAAAACTCACTTCGAAAAGTGATACCTATAAATATCAGCCGCAATGGTCGCCCGATAGTAAGAAACTTTTGTGGGCAGATAAAAAACTTCGCTTGCAATATGTTGACATCGAAAGCAAACAAGTGACCCTCGTGGACGATTCTCCCGATTGGGAGTTCAGCGATTTCTCTTGGTCGCCCGACAGCAAATGGATAGCCTTTGCCCGCCCCGACAAGACTGCCGAAACCAAGATATATTTGTATGATGTGGCTGCCGCAAAAAAATATCCTGTTACGGATGGATGGTACAGTTCGAGCAATCCGACCTTTAGTGCTGATGGAAAATATTTGTTCATCACGTCCAATCGCGATTTCAATCCAACCTATAGTTGGACCGAATGGAATCATGCCTACACCAACATGACCAAAGTGTATCTAATCACCTTGGCAAAAGCCACTCCATCTCCGTTCAAACCTGTGGACGATGAGGTGAATTTGCCTGCAGAGACCAAAGAATCTGACACGAAAACGGTGGATGTGGTGGTTGACTTGGATGGGATTATGGACAGGATTGTGGCTTTCCCCATCGGAGCAGGTTCCTATTGGAATATCGGCTCTGCCGGCAACGGCGTGTATTATTGCCGTACCACGGCGGAGGAACCTAAAACCGCTTTGATGCTGTATGATTTGAAAGAGAAAAAAGAAACGAACCTCGGCGCTTATGGCAATTATGTTATTTCTGCCGATAGAAAAAAAATGTTGCTCGCCGACGGGAAATATGCCGTAATTGACCTCCCGAAAGCCAAGATTGAAGTGAAAGATTATGTGGATTTATCCAACATGAAAGTATGGGTGAATTTGAAAGAAGAGTGGCGACAGATTTTCACCGAATCGTGGCGACAGATGCGCGATTTCTTTTACGATCCGGCTATGCACGGGGTGAATTGGACCGCCATCTATAAGAAATACGAACCCCTGTTGGCTTATGTCAATCACCGTGCCGATTTAACGTATATTATTGGTGAAATGATTGGCGAATTGAGCGTCGGTCATGCTTATACGGGTGGCGGCGACAAACCTCAGCCCGCACGCATCAAAATGGGTTTGTTGGGGGCTACTATCACCAAAGATGCTTCGGGATTTTATAAAATTGGCAAGATTATGCAGGGCGAAAATTGGGGCGAAAGCACCCGTTCTCCTTTGACTGAGGTGGGCGTGGATGTGAAAGAAGGCGATTTTATTATTGCCGTGAATGGCAAATCGGTGCTCACCACCGCCAACATCAACGAGCTGTTGATTAACACCGCCGACAAACAAGTGGAACTCACTGTGAACAGCAGCGCATCTGCCGAAGGCGCACACAAAATTATCGTGGTTCCTGTGGACGATGAATCGGGTTTATACTATTATAATTGGGTTCAGAACAACATCAAAAAAGTGAACGACGCCACCAACGGCAAGGTGGGCTACATCCACATTCCCAACATGGGCGCGGATGGATTAAACGAGTTTGTGAAACATTTTTATCCGCAATTGAGCAAAAGCGCCCTCATCATTGACGACCGCGGCAATGGCGGCGGCAATGTTTCCCCTATGATTATCGAACGTTTGAATCGCGAATTGGTGTATATGAAAGTGTCGCGCAATGCAAGCCCATCCACGGCGGGCATCGAACAACAATATGGTCCGAAGATATGTTTGATTGACCAATATTCGGCTTCCGATGGCGATTTGTTTCCCTATCAATTCCGTGAGTTGAAAATTGGCAAGCTTGTGGGACAACGCACGTGGGGCGGCGTGGTTGGCATCAGAGGTTCATTGCCTTTGATGGATGGCGGCTTCCTGAACAAACCCGAATTTGCACATTATGATGCCGAAGGCAAAAAATGGATTATCGAAGGGCATGGCGTTGACCCCGACGTGGTGGTGGTGAACGACCCTGCCAAAGAATATGCAGGCGAAGATGAGCAATTGAACAAAGCGATTGAGTTGATTTTGGAAGATTTGAAGAAGATAGACACCAAACTGCCGCCTGTGCCTCCTTATCCTGATAAATCGAAGTAAAGGGTTCTATGTAAGAGGGCTATTGAATACATATTTGCAAGACAAAATCAAATTGCATTGGTGTAGCTTACGCAGATGAAGTCCTGTTTTTAGAAGTTTCAACTATATCTTGAAGAACAAAAAACAGTCCTAATTTTTTACTTTTACAGGCTTTTTTTTCAAAAACACCCTCTTGGGTTTCACAAACACAAGCTCCGAGTTGATAAGTCCGAGCTCCGAGTTGATAACTCCGAGCTCCGAGTTGATAACTCCGAGCTCCGAGTTGACAAGTCCGAGCTCCGAGTTGACAAGTCCGAGCCCCGAGTTGACAAGTCCGAGCCCCGAGTTGGTAAGTCCGAGCCCCGAGTTGGTAAGTCCGAGCCCCGAGTTGGTAAGTCCGAGCTCCGAGTTGGCAAACCCAAGCACCTGTTTTGCCGAATATGCTAAGTTTTCACCTTCACACTTATTGCAAAAAAGGCTTATCGCCAAACCAAGGCAAGCCTTTTTGATTTATAAACTTTACGAACGTTCAACTTGAAGTACCTGCCCGATTGCATCAGTCAAGAGGCTTTAGCCCATTTAAGTTCTTTAGGCACTTTAAGTACTTCCAAAAACACCCCATTCGGCAGAGTTTTCAACTTCCGTCGCCTTAATCAAATTAGTGGAGCCTGCACTTGGAGTGAAAGCTTCACTTTTAAAATCTCATTTTAGGCAGAGACTAAAAAGAAAAGGGGCGACAGAGGTAGGAAACTGCTGCCAAACTTCAGCCTCAAGCCAACAGCTTTTATTGGAAGAAATTTCGATTTGAGTCGTTACAATACAACAGGTCTTTAAAGCAGTAATGGATAGACCTAAATGCTACCGTTAACTGTTCAATAGCTACCGCTAACTGATTGGGTCAATTATTATTTGCATAACAACGCAGGAATGACTACATTTGTATCCAAATTAAGGGATATACATAATTGAACAATCATCATTACTAACTTAAAACAAATAATATGAAAAAATCATTACAAAGCATTTGTATAATCACATGCATGTTTATTTCATCACAACTGCTGGCGCAATGGCAACCGTGCGATACAGGAAATAGTATAGGAAGTGCCTTCTGCTTATTAGAGTCATCAGGTAAGATATTAGTTGGAACTTCTTATGGAATACACGCTTCTACGGATAATGGACTAACATGGGCACAGTCAAACTCGGGTTTGATACTCACGCCCCAATGTTTTATATATTGTTTAGGAAAAAGTTCAGCAGGAATATTCGCAGGCTCCATAACAAAAATATATTTTTCAAATGATAATGGAGCATCGTGGAATGTTAGTAACAGTTTAGTATATGAACCAAAGGGGTTTGCCTTTTTGGGAGATACTGTATTTGTTGCAACAATTTATGCAGGCATACTGATGTCTCCGAATAATGGTGCTACATGGACGCCTATGAACAATGGGCTTACTACGGATACCGTTTATTCAATTAAAACAAAAGGGCACCTATTATTTGCCGGCACATATAATAACGGAGTTTTTGTTTCATCAAATTCCGGGGTGAGCTGGTCAAGTGTAAGCAATGGTCTTCCTATTCCAGCAACAGTTTATTGTCTTGAAACAGATGGAACTAATCTGTTTGCAGGAGTAACTGCTCATGGAATGTTTCAGTCTTCCAATGATGGTGCATCTTGGTTTCAAGTTTCAGGAGGATTACCGACAGATGGAACAATAACAGATATATTTAGTATAGGAAATGCCTTACTTGCTGCCGACTCAGGAGCCTATCGTTCTTTAGATCATGGTGGAACTTGGACTGGCTATAATGACAATATTAATATAACGGGCGGATGCGGTGCAATAACATATTTACGTTGTTTTTGTGCCAATTCATTGTATGTTTTTTGCGGAATTTCAGTAGGTTGCCCTATAAGTGTTTACAGAAGGGACATAAATGAAGTTGTTTCAACAAATGAATATCCATATTTCACACAAAACATTACCCTATTTCCTAATCCTACTTCAAACCTTTTGCATCTCCAACTACCCGATTCTTTTGGTGAGGTAAAAACATTGTCCATTTATAACAGCCTTGGGCAATTGCAAATTATACAAGGGAATATACCTATGCTCAATTTCAGTGGATATGAAACAGGCTTGTACTATTTAATCGCAACCAATTCAAAGGGAGCAACTATGCATGGCAAAGTGCTTAAAGAATGAAAATATTATTTGTCAGTTTAAGAACAATACTTTCTTAAACAATGGTTTATTACCAAATCAATATAAATTGATATTCATGTTCAAATTACCGTTTTTATCTGTAGATTGCAACTATTAAATGACGTCCATCTATGAAGAGTTTTCAACATCCGTCGCCTCTATCAAATTAGGCTCTATCCTAAATCGAATTAGTGAAGCCTTCACTCCAAGTGAAAGCTTCACTTTTATTCTCTATGCTTCAGCGTCCAAAAACTCCTCCGCATCATCATAGGCTTCGATTTTACGTCCTAAGATAGGCAAAATTTTGCCCACAATAAATCCGCACGACAAAGCCAACACGATGGTGATGACCATTCCCAACAGTTGATTGCCGATGTTCAATCCGCGGGCAATGGGCAACACTGCCAAACCGCCCATCAAACCAGGGATGCCGTGCAAATTGGTTACTCCGCAAGTATCAATAATTTTCATCCACTTTTGCTGATGCGATTGTATCACCGCGAAGCCCAAAGTAGAAACGCTGCCAGCCATAATACCGATGATAGCCGCCATCGTATGACTTGACACCACGCAGGATGAGCCGATAGCTACTCCACCGGCAAGTGCTGCATTGGCAATATCAGCAATGCTGACTTTTTTGCGCAGCGAAATCGAAAAAATATAAGTAGCCAAGGTGGAACCACAGAGGGCGAAAATAACATTCACCACCGTGTGAGGCATTTCGGCAGGCGTCACCAAAGCAGCGCAGAAACTGGGCCAGAAAATCCACAACGCCATACTGCCCAACATCGAATAGCGGTCGCTGGTGGCGTCCGATTCGATGGTGGTTTCCATTTCCTGTTTGGTGGTCATGGTGAGCGCCACACCCAACCCAAAAATAGCACCGAAAGCATGAATCACGATGCTGCCACCCACATCCACAACGCTGCCCGGATCAATAATACCCAAACCGCCGCCCAAAACTATCCATTCGTTGAAGGCGTAAGCGGGAATAAATAGCAAACCCAACAAAATATATTGTGGCATTTTCAACCTGCCCAACACGGCTCCTGCAGCAATGAGCAAACTGGCAGCACCAAATTCAGCCAAAATGAGTTTCTCGATTTCGTTGGATGCCACACCCATCAAACCTGTGTTGCGAATTAAAAAATACAAAGGCAAGGCGGTGCTCACCAAAAGAAAAGTGGCTGTCAAAGCCGAGCGTCCGTATTTGCGGACAAAAACCATAAGAAAACCAAAACCTATCAACAACATCACCATGATATGGATGGCGCGATTGTAGCGTTGATCGTTCATAACGGATTCAGGAAGTTCGCTGCTCGCCAATTCCTGAGCAAAAGAAATGGTCGAAAGCATCGCCAATCCTAATGTAATAGAGATTTTTTTAAGAATACCGGTAAAATACATGTGCAAGATAATTTAATTAATAAATGATTTTAGGGTACAAAAATATTCATTTATTCGATAGAAAAAATGTTTTTGCAAATTTATGTGAAACACCTAATTGTTACACATAAAATAAATCATTGTAATACGTAACTATCCTGCCTTTGTACTACGAATAAAAGGAGAAAACGAAAACCCTAATGTTAAATAGGGCTTTCGTTGGTGTGATGTATATTGATTTACAAAGCGCCTTCGTCATAAGCCTTTTCACCGTGCTGAGAATAATCAAGCCCAATGATTTCCGAATCTTTTGTAACGCGAACGGGCGTAATAAGGTTTATTAAAATCAGCATGATATAGGTAAATATAAAAGCATAAGCTGAAGCAAGCACTACGGCAATAGTTTCTTTCATGAAGAAATTTGAACTACCAAACCACAGACCATCGGCACCGCCGGGATTAATTGCTTTTGAAGCAAACACCCCAAGCAAAATACAGCCTAAAAATCCACCTACACCGTGAACGCCCCAAACATCGAGGGCATCGTCCCATTTCCATTTATTTTTGAACTGAACAGCCAGATAACAAACCCCTCCGGCTGCGATACCTACCAAAGGCGATGCCCAAACGGGAATAAAACCTGCACAGGGAGTTATGGTCGCCAAGCCCGCAATTGACCCAGTAAGCAGACCAATAAATTTTGGCTTCTTCTGATGGAACCATTCAATGATAACCCAAGTGACAGTGGCAAATGAGGCGGCAATATCCGTATTAATAAAAGCTAATGACGTGATATGGTCAACCGCCACCTCGCTTCCTGCATTGAAACCGTACCATCCGAACCATAACAGTCCGCTGCCGATAGCGACCAAAGGAATACTGTTGGGCGTATTGTTTTTCTCCACACGGGCACCCACATAAAAGACCGAAGCCAGAGCTGCAAAACCTGCTGTTGCATGAACCACAATACCACCTGCAAAATCAATAACACCCCATTCGGCTAAAAGACCGCCACCCCAAATCATGTGTACAAAAGGATAGTACACCAGAATTTGCCAGAAGGTGAGGAAAATCATGTACGCCTTAAAGTTAACGCGATTAGCGAAAGCACCTGTTATCAACGCAGGTGTGATGATGGCAAACATCATCTGATAAGCGATAAAAACAAACTCAGGAATTTTCCCGTTGGTGTACATCGAGTCCATTCCAACTCCATAAAGAAAAGCTTTGTCAAAGTTTCCGATGATACCACCAGCACCACCACTGAAACACATCGAATAACCAAAAATTACCCACAGAACCGTTGTCCAGCCCAGTGAAGCAAAACTTTGAATCATAATACCAAGAATATTTCTCTTGGTTGCCAAACCCCCGTAAAAAAACGCGAGTCCCGGCGTCATTAACATAACAAGACTGCATGCAAGAAGCATAAAGCCTGTTGAACCTGTATCCATAATAAACCTCCTATTTTAAGTAATTAATAATAATTTAAATTGTAAGTCCAAAAACAAAGTAGAAACCCGACGACTGCGGGTTATATATCACTGATGCCTTCACAGGCAAATCAAAATGCTCCGATAGTTTTATCTTTCTGTAGCCCGTAATTCCAGTATTGACAACAGCAAACTTGTGTGTATAAGCCGGAGAGCTATAAGCACTGGCAAAAGGTGTGGCACCCACAAAAACATCGAAGTTATATTCCTTTATTACAAAGGTGTAGCCTAACTCCAAATAGGTAGAATAACGATTTTTAAAGTTGACAGACTGCACCAACTTCGAAGGGGTGAAAACGGTATCCGTAGGTGTTTTGTCATTACCATATATATAGGTTGCAGCCGTAACACTGATAGGGAATTTTTCAGGTCCTTTATAGCATAACATGGCTTCGAAGGTATGTGAAGTGTATTTCGACATGTTCATGCCTGTGGTGGTATCAAAATCTATTTTGTTGGGCGATTTGCAAATGGAATATCTGGTATCGTTCAAATCGGAAGCCAAAGCAGGGGCATAGTAATCCGTCAAGCAAAGCGAAAAGCCTTTCAATGAATATTTCAAATACAAATCGGATTCAAGATAATTTGAGGCAAGAGCAACAGCACCCCAATAACCCATCTCAAAGTTTCCTATATTGAAGGAAAGCGTTGGTTGAATGCTTGGCGAACTTCCATAGTCCATGCCGCGCCATACATATCGGCTCATAATATCGGCACCTACATTCAATTTGAAGGGGAACTTGCATTTTTTCTCTTGCGCGAAGACAATAGTGCTTGCAAATAACACACACAGAAATAGGGGAATAGATAGATATTGTTTCATATAAATTCGTTTACACAATGATTTTTTTCACGGTGTAAAAGTATTGTATATTGAAAAGGTCGCGTGTAATGGTTTATGCGTAATTTTAGCTAAAACAATCACCTACGAATAGGTAAATTACCTATAATTGGAGTTATTCTGTAATCTCGATGATTTTATGTTTTATACCATATATAATAAGCTCTGCGGTGGACTTTAGTTTCAGTTTGCTCATAATATGGTTTTTATGACTATCCACAGTGCGGACACTAATGAATAATTTGTCGGCAATTTGCTTGTTTGATAAGCCTGCGCCCACTTGTTCGATGATTTCTTTTTCGCGGATGGTCAGTGTTTCGTCTCTGTCATTGCGTTCAAATCCGAGACGAGATTTTTTGATATAACTTTTTAAGATGTTTGATGAGATAAGTTTGCCGAGGTATTCTTCGCCCTGCGCAATGGTGTAGATTGCATCCAACAATTCCTTGCGCGACGTGTCTTTCGGTAGATATCCTTTAGCTCCGTTAATCATAGCATTGACCACAAAATCTTCATTTTTATGCATAGATAGTATCAAAATATTGATTTCAGGATATTGCTCCGAAATTATCTTTGCCAATTCAATTCCTGACGTCTTTGGCATGGTGATATCAAGAACCAAAACATCGGGTTTGAATACTTTGAGCAAACTCATCAATTCTTCGCCGTTGGAGGCTTCAGCTATCACTTCGAGATTTTCTTCATCCGATAATAAGGATTTGATACCATCGCGAAAAATCTGATGGTCGTCTGCCAATATGATTTTGATGTTCTTCATAGTATTCAGTTTAATTAATAGGTATTATACTTTATTCTTTAATAGCACTTCAATGATGGTTCCAACGCCCGGAGTGGAAATCAAACGGAAGGTTCCGCCCAATATCTCAGCACGGTCGCGCATATTGTAGATGCCATTGCCTGATTTTCTTTTGTGCGTAGAGTTGAAGCCATTGCCATTATCTGCTATGGTTAACTTTATGGAATCCGGTTCAAAGACAAAGGAAATATCCACTTGGGTGGCTTCGGCATGTTTCACTATGTTATTCAATGCCTCCTGAATGATTCTATATAGATAAATCTTAATATTATCAGCGCATTGATTTGGGATGGTGTTATACTGAAACGTAAGCCCGATGTCGTTGGCAGTTCGGATGTCTTCGCACAGATTTTCGATGGCACTGATAAGTCCGAATTGTGTCAAAACGGGCGGCATCAGATTTTCGGACATGCTCACCACTTCCTTCGATACTTCAATCAACAGGTTTTTGGCATCCTCAATGATTTTAACCTTTAAATCGTCGCCGGCATTTTCGGCACGTTCCAATTTCATCTTCACGGCAAGTATGCGTTGCCCTAAACCATCGTGCAACTCCCGCGAAAGTCTTTGTCGTTCCTGCTCCTGTCCATCAATCACCGAGGTGATACGCTTGGCTCTTTCCACTTGGATTTCATCGGTCTGCATCTTTATTTTTGTTGCCATTTGATTGAAAGCACGAGTCAGGTCGCCAATCTCATCCGTGGAAGTCGTATTGAGGTTTACATCAAACTTCCCTTGCGCAATAGCATTGGCTGCCAATTTCAAGCGAATGATAGGGGCAGAGACTCTCCGCGAAATAATATAAACAATGCCAAAGATAATGATAGCTGTGATCAAACTTAAAATGATGATACTATTGCGGAGTGTATAAATAGGTATCATTGCTTCTTCCAAATCAATTTCGACTAAAATAGCCCAATGTATTCCGGGAATATTTATTTTGCCAAAAGAACCTAAAACCGTGATGTCGCGATAATCTCTGTATTCACCTGTCCCAATGTTATTGTTGAAAGCATTCTCCACGGCAGTTGTTTTAACTTCCACGGTATTGATGGAATTGCTTTTGAAACGCGATGAGGTTTTCATCTTTTTATCCATGCCCACCACATAGGCTTCACCCGTTTTGCCCAATCCATTTAAAATATTTGTATTAAACATGATGGAATTGATGGGTGTCATGTCCATTTCCAACAGTATCACGCCCTCATTCAAATTGGTAATGTTATTGATGATGGGAGCTCCCACATAGATTTTTTTGTTGGCGATATCATCAATAATGGATGCCCGCTTTGCCTTCTCAATATTTTTTAATTGTGTATCGAAAGAAGCAGCGTAATGTTCAGGAAAAATAATATCCTCTTGCGACAAACTATCATCCAACTGTATCACCAAATTCAACCATTGGCTTTTGATAATTATATTTTTGTAGTTGAGTCGTCCGCCAAAGTGTTTTTTGATTTTCTCTTTATATTCCGAAAGTATATATGTTCTGAAATCATCTTGTCCCATCTTTGATGCGATTGATTTTTCTTTTTTACCAATAATTTCCGCCCAGTTTTCGTAACGACTGAGCTGATTGGCTTCATCCATTCTTTCGAGGAAATAGTTTTCGAGGTTGCGTTCTTTCTCAAATTTCACTGAATTCAACTGATCGTAGGTGCGGGAGATGAGCGCATTCTTCGAGGTGAAATAGGAATATATACTTAAGATAAAAATGGTCGTCAAACTCAAAGCAAAATAATACCCAAACAATTTTTGAGTGAGCGTAGTTCTACTTTTTGCCATGGCGTTAGATACTAAAGAGAAATCAGCGGATCATAAAAACTCAATCCGAACTGCATCATATATATGAAGCCCCAACAGCTTGCGGGCACTGCCTTTGTTGATGGCAATCTCGAGCATGCCCGTAGAACCGAACAGCAACACAATTTCGCCATCTGCCACATCCAAATACGATTTGTCTATCTTTTGAATTTCTTCGGCTTTCAGATGCACTACATACTTGCGATTCTTGGCAACTTCACGAAAAATCTTCTCGGTGATGTTGGTGAAGGCATTACCATAGGAATCGAAATAGGTGATGATGCCTTTGATAGTGTTTTTGTCGGGCACGGGCAAATAACCTTTCAACACGCGGAAGTTTTCTTTCTCCACGCCTATCTCTTTCAAGTCTTTGTTTTCAGCAATATGACACGCCACTTTGGCGAACATATCCCGCGAAGGAAAAGTGAAATAGTCGCTATCTTGCGCCACGGTTATCTCCACGATTTTGTCGGGAGGGGTGTCGCATATCAAAGAGAAAATTCCATTATCGGCACCAATAAAATAATGATGGTCGTAATAAACAAGCGTATGGGGCGACTCCACCGACGATTCGGAGTTCACGCCAATGATATGGATGCTGTTTTTCGGAAAGTTTTTGTATCCGTTTTTGACCACAAAAGCCGTTTCGGAGATACTAAATTTAGTTATGCTATGGGTAATATCCACAATGCTTGCCTGTGGAATGCGGCATAATATGGCACCTTTCACAGCCGCCACATAATGATCTGTCAAGCCCCAATCGCTTGTTAGTGTGATTATAGACATATTCTTCAAGAAAAAAAGTTTCGCCAAAATTACAAATTAAAACGTTGCTATGGATTTTTTTAATAATTTTGATGCAAATTTTAATTCACCATAGCTTCAAAGCATGACCGAAACAACCATCACTTTAGACTTTATGAACCCCGTAGCTTTCTTCGGTGTCAACAACCAAAACATTGAACTGCTGCAAAAATCCTTCCCGAAACTGAAAATCGTAGCACGCGATTCGAATGTGCGAATCATTGGCGATGAACAGGAAATTATGGAATTTGAATCGCTCATAAATCTTTTGATTAAACATCACAACAATACGGGTTTCTTGACCAAAGAAGATATTTTGTTGTATTTGGATGCCGACATGGAACCTCCGACGCAGGAGGAAGACGCCAACAACGACATCATTGTGCATTGCCACAGCGGACAGTTGGTGAAAGCCCGCACGCCCAATCAGAAACGTTTGGTGAAAAGTTATGCCGACAACGATTTGATATTTGCCATAGGTCCTGCCGGGACGGGCAAGACTTATACGGCAGTGGCTTTGGCGGTTCGCGCTTTGAAAAATAAAGAGGTGAAGCGCATAGTGTTGACTCGTCCTGCGGTGGAAGCAGGGGAGAACCTTGGCTTTTTGCCCGGCGATTTGAAAAACAAATTAGATCCTTATATGCAACCGCTCTATGATGCGCTGTGGGATATGCTGCCCGCGCAAAAACTTTCGCAATATATAGAAGATCGCGTCATTGAGATTGCGCCATTGGCTTTTATGCGCGGCAGAACCTTGGACAATGCCGTGGTGATTTTGGATGAAGCGCAAAACACGAGTATCAGTCAGATGAAAATGTTTTTGACACGTTTGGGCAGATCCGCTAAGTTCATCGTGACGGGCGACCTAACGCAGATTGATTTGCCCCGCAATCAATCCTCGGGGCTCACTCACGCTACAAAAATATTGAAAGACATCGAAGGCATAGATTTTATTTATTTGAACAATAAAGATATATTGCGCCACAAACTCGTTACGAAAATTATTAATGCATACGCGGCGGAATAATCAAAGAAATATGTAATTTTGTAAACCAATTTAAACTTATATTTTCCATGAATAATGCAATAGTAAAAACAAATTTCAATTTCCCCGGACAGCATGATTTATACGTTGGCAAGGTGCGCGACGTGTATAATATCAAGGATGAACTGCTGATGATGATCGTCACCGACAGAATTTCGGCTTTCGATGTGGTGTTGCCCAAAGGGATACCTTACAAGGGACAGGTACTGAACCAAATTGCTTCCAAGTTTTTGGACGAAACCGCCGACATTGTTCCCAATTGGAAGATTGCTACGCCCGACCCTATGGTGACGGTGGGTTTGAAATGCGATGCTTTTAAGGTGGAGATGGTCATTCGCGGTTATTTGTCGGGGCATGCTTGGCGCGAATATAAGGCGGGCAAACGCAGTTTGTGTGGCGTGGACATGCCTGAAGGTATGCGCGAAAACGATAAGTTTCCCAAGCCTATCATCACCCCCACAACCAAAGAAGCCGTGGCGCACGACGAAGACATCTCGAAGGAAGACATCATCAAACATGGCTTGGTTTCATTGGCAGATTATGAACAATTGGAACGCTACACCAATGCCTTGTTCGAGCGCGGCACCGAAATTGCCGCTAAGATGGGTTTGATTTTGGTGGATACCAAATATGAGTTTGGCAAAAAAGACGGCGTCATTTATTTGATAGACGAAATTCATACGCCCGATTCCTCGCGCTATTTCTACAGGGAAGGTTATGAAGACCGCCAACAACGCGGCGCGGCGCAAAAGCAATTGTCGAAGGAGTTTGTTCGCGAATGGCTGATGGCTAATGGGTTTCAAGGCAACGCAGGCGAAACAGTGCCCGACATGACTCCCGAAATTGTCAACAGCATTTCCGAACGCTACATCGAACTCTACGAAAGCATCTCAGGCGAAAGCTTTGTTAGAACCGATGTGGGCAATGTGTTGGAAAGGGTGGAGAGGAATATCAGGAACTTTTTAGATAAGAGATAATAGTTAATAGATAATAGTGGGGGAGGATGGTTGGATTGTTTTATTGTTGAATTGTTTTATGGCTAAATTGTTTTATTGTTAAATTGTTTTATTGCTAAATTGTTTTATTGCTAAATTGTTTTATTGTTATTTGTTGGTGCAAGCCTAAAAGAATATGAATAGCTATGGTGGAGCCTTCGGCTAACAGAGAAACATATTTCTTCAACAAAGAAATAAATTTCCATTCAAATCGCATCAAATAATTGTATTGAAACATCGGAGAGTGCACATTTTTTAGTCGTCAATTTCAATGTCAAACGAGTCTAAAAGTCCGGTAATGTTGGGTAAAGAAAATTTTGCTTTTCGGATTCTGTTTACAACAGGGTTGATGGAAAAATTGTACGAAGTCCGAAAGTCAGCCTTTTCAATTATGGTGTTTTCAAATTTTGCATTCATCAGGTCGCATCTGTCAAAGAGCGCACCCGTCAAATCACAATCGGTGAAATCAATATCGTTCATTCGGGAGTTGATGAAAGCGGTCTTCTTGAGTTTTCGCTGGTAGAACGAAGAATGATTCAGGTTGCAACTGTGGAAGCTCACCGTCAATCCAAACTCATTGCAGGTGTAGAAGAGCAGCCCCAACATTTTACATTCTTTAAATTGCACCTCTCTAAAAGTGGTCTTCGAAAGTTTTGCCAAACTTAAATTGCACGTCAGAAATTCACATTCAATAAACTTTATGTCGGATAGGTCGGTGTTCGACAAGTCGCAATTCTTAAAAACACAACGTTCATACTCGCCTTTTGCCAAAGGGTTCTCGGTGAAATTATCTTTTTCGTAGGTTTTTTCTTCAATATAAATCTGTGTCATTGTGGTCTTCTATGTTGGTTCGTTGAGTTATTTGTTAGGCTTTACTATTATTTTTGGTAAAAAATATTGATGAATATATTCGACCTAGGCGCAGCCAAAGCCCTAACAAGGTTGGAACCTCTGCCGAACGGGCTGATATCACATAAAAAAATACTAATAATCCATTTATATATCATCAATCGCTAATATACTTTTGTGGTTTGCCACCGGATTGTTACTTTTTATCCTATGATACATAACGTAAATGACTAACTTTTCGTGTGAGATGCTATTATAGTTTTGAGAATTGGAAATGGAATGGCAGGCTAAAAAATTGCGAAGTTCGGAAACCTCGCGCTACTAATAATCCAGAATAGGATTCAAGAAAAAACAATAAAACAATTCAACAATAAAACCCTCCACCCTTCAAAACCAATTTTTCATTTTTCATTTTTCATTCCATAAAAAAAGCCCACCCTTAACGAGCAGGCTTTCCATTATTTTTTAACGTCCTTATTCTTCAATAATTTCAAAGGTAATATGCGTAGCCGTGGTTTGGCTTGTGTTTGATACTATCACTTGTTTATTGGTGAAATCAGGGAAAATATCTCCGGCAAGTTTATCGGTAACGGTGCCCGATGCAGCCAAAAATGCCGTTGCGGGATCGCACGGAGTGTGACTGTCGATGCTCAAGCCAACATAGGCATCTTCGGGAACATCCACTTTAATAATTATCCTATCTGTGGCTACGAACTGACGACGACATAAGGCTACAAATCCACCAATTGGAATATGAGCTACATAGATTCTGTTATGCGAATGATGCATAATTTTACTGATATCGAAAAACGAATTCACTTTGGCTTGTGCATCGGGTTGCAAAGCATAAAAGAATTTCAACCAACCCAAATTGCGGTCCATTTGCAAGATGCAGGCTTCCATAGCAACATACACATCCGCACCCTGATTTTTAAAATTTACTATCAAACCCTGTTGAGCCTGGCGAGCATTTTTACATTCAAGGTAATAAGCATTCACCAAGGTGATGACAGCCGTCAAACCTGCGTAGGTTCCCATTGCCGTTGCCAAGGATTTTAATGCGGATTCTATTTGTTCGTAGGAACCACGATAAAAACGATTGCGGTTAGCACCCCAAATGGTTTTATATTGCAAAGTGTTTTTGCCAAAAACCGGACGCACTAAATCATCGAAATGGTCTAAATTGACTTTCATTTTTGCATAAACAGCTTCCACATTATCTGTGTTGGCTTGTTTGGTGGTATCTGTGCCACCTTTCACTCCCAAGGCTGAGCACAAAGCAGAATATGCTGCGTCGGTTTCTAAAAAAATTACATTAAAGCCCGGGTCAACGTTGCCAATGAAGGCGTAGAGCGCGTTGCGCGAGTAGGTGATGATGCCGAAGCCATTTTCCAGGCTTTCTGACATGGGTAATCTTAAAGGATTGCGGCTTGCAAGCCAATCTGCTATTGTTTCCATATTGTTTTATTGATTTTATGTTTATAAATCGGTTTAGTAACTATCAAGTTTGAACCTTTTGGTTTTGAGGGCACAAAATTACTGTTTTTTTCAATTCAAAGAACATTTCAATAAAAATATTTTTTCATGATAAAAAAAAGAATATTGTTAGATGATGATAGTCTATTAGCAAATAGTTCCGAAATCGTACTTGACATGGTCTTGCTGATCGAAACCCTTCAATACAGTTGTATATGCCCATCCCTGTCGAGGGTGATGCTCCAATACAGTTGTATATGCCCATCCCTGTCGAGGGTGATGCTTCAATACAGTTGTATTTGCCTATCTTGTTCGATGAAGATGCTCCAAGTACGATTTCAACCCCAATTTCCATCAGCAACACCAAGCCTATAAGCCACTTACATTTATTTAGATAGAACCTCATAAAAATAAATATCCAAAAAAATCCCCTTCCTATCAAAATTTTATTTACTTTTGATGCATGAAATGCAATAATATTTTTAGAAAATGAAAAGAACCTTAATTCTCACAATAGTTTATTTGCTTTTGTGTTTTTATTCAAAAGCACAAACCACTTTAGATTTTAATATTGACTTTGATACACCTTTGCAGGATACAAATATTTCTTACTTTATAGATACAGTGCACAGTCAAAATAATATTTGGCAAATTGGGCATTCGCATAAAAGTTATTTGAACGCAGGGAAAGTGTTAATAACAGATACCTTAAATCCATACCCTGTTAATGACACGTCCTATTTCAATATTAAAATCTGGAATCATGGTTTATCGAATTTAAACGGAGAATATGACCACTTCATGGTTACATGGTATTATAGAGTTGATGCCGACTCACTAAAAGACTTTGGTTTTTTTGAATTTTCCCCTGATAATGGACAAACATGGTATTTGATGAATGATGTCATTTATCAGAATTGCTGGTGGACTATTGATGGATATTGGCATCCTATAACAGGTCATACTGAAGGAGAGAGAGGAATTAACTTAGTGGATTTTGGACAGTTTTGCATTGATAACTTACCAATTATTGAAGATACTATTCAATTGCGATTTGGTTTTATTAGCGACAGTAATTTTGATAATAAGGAAGGATTAATGATTGATAATATTTATATTTCTATTGCAACAGGCGTTGGCGTGGATGAATATCAAAACTCGAACCATTGGGTGAAGGTCTATCCCAACCCAAGCGATGGAGATATCACCATTCAATACAAATTAATCGGCACTGATAAATGCGAATTCGAGCTGTATGATGTCTTTGGCAGAAAAGTCTATGCCCACTCCCTGCCCTCCGATGCCACATCCTTCTCCCTAAACGGAACATTCCTCCCCGGCGGCGTGTATTATTATCGCGTCACGCAAGGACAAAAAAGCATAGGCAAGGGGAAGGTGGTCGTGATTAAATGAAAAGATAATAATGAAAAATGAAAAATGTCAGTCCTTAGTGTTTCTTAGTGCTCTTAGTGCCTCAGTGGTGTCTTCCTCCTAAATAATAAATCTAAAATCTCAAATCTAAAATTCTTAGTGTATCTTAGTGCTCTTAGTCTTGTCCCGCACCGCAGGTCGGGAGCCTCAGTAGTTTCTCCCTAAATCTAAATTCTCAAATCACAAATCTTAAATCCAGCAATGCTTATAATTGAAAATACCTTAGTAACGGAAGATCTGGCTCAAATCAAATTTGCATGCGATTGTCGTTTATGCTTTGGTCAATGCTGTGTGGAAGGCGATGCGGGTGCGCCTTTGAGTGAAGATGAAATAACGCAAATTGGCGCACAAATCCATCTGATTACGCCCTACATGTGCCCAGAAGGCATCCAAGCTGTGGAGGCGCAAGGCGTGTTTGCCTTAGACATCGAAGGCGTCAAGGGCACTCCCTTGGTCAATAAACGGGAATGTGCTTTTGTGGTATATAAAAAAGGAATTACTTTTTGCAGCATCGAGATGGCGTTCCTCGACGGCAAAGTGTCGCTCCAAAAACCCGCTTCCTGCCATTTATATCCCATTCGCATCACCGACTACGAAGATTTCGTCGCCGTGAATTATCACAAATGGCACATCTGCAAATCGGCATTAAAAAATGGAACCGAAAACGGAATCTATCTCTATCAATTTCTGAAAGTGCCTCTCATCAATAGATTTGGCGCGGCATGGTACGAAGAGTTGGTGATGATAGCCGAACACCTGCACAAGAAGAAATCTTAGCTCAGACGTTCTATGATTTTCTTTTGAATGGCTTGGAACTCCTCGGGAGTCAGCTTCAACTTGGGTTTTTTGAAATCTATATCAAAGATACCATTTATGGGAACCAAATGGATGTGCGCATGAGGCACCTCTAAGCCAATCACAACCATGCCCACCTTTTTGCAATTCACCACCTGCCCCAATGCCACGCCTATGCTTTGCGCAAAGCCGAACAGTTCCTTATACAAAGCGGCATCCAAGTCAAAAATGTCATCCACTTCCGCCTTGGGCACCACAAGGGTATGTCCCAAAGCCAATGGATTGATGTCTAAAAAAGCGAAACAATGTTCGTTCTCGGCAATTTTATACGAGGGTATTTCGCCCGCAATAATTCTGGAAAAGATAGATGCCATTCGTTTGGTTTTAACGGGTGATGTTCACAATCTCGAATTCCACTAAGCCCGCAGGGACTTTAATGCTCACCTTGTCGCCAACTTTTTTGCCCAACAAGCCATGTGCAATAGGGGAGTTGACAGAAAGTTTCCCGGATTTTAAATCGGCTTCGCTTTCGGGCACCAAAACATACGTCATCGTGGTGTTGGTTTTCACATTGCGAATTTCAACGGTGCTCAAAATAAGTACTTTTGAACTATCCATCTGCGATTCATCAATGATTTTAGCACTGTTAATCAAACTTTGAAGTTTCGAGATTTTCAATTCTAACATGCCTTGAGCATCTTTTGCAGCATCATATTCAGCATTTTCGGAAAGGTCGCCCTTATCGCGTGCTTCTGCAATTTGGAGCGAGATTTTCTTTCGCTCTTCTATCATCAATTGATTCAGTTCTTCCGTAAGGCGCTTGTAGCCTTCTAAAGTATAATATGTTGACATGATAAAATCTTTAAAGGTAATAAAACAGAAAAGAATCCCGACCACAGGTCGGGACTCTTTTCAAAATGGACTAATAAAAAAATACCGAGACTACAAATTGATTCTGGCTCCAATTGAATGGCAGCCTTGGAACGGATTTGTTGGTCTGTAAGAGTAATCAATACCTATGGTGCTGCCTTTTTTCTTGTTCACAGGAACCTGAACGGTCAATCCCGCACTTGGACCTGTGAGTGCATTTGTTCTTTCGGCTTTCTTAAAGGTGCCTTTTTCAAATGCATATCCACCTCTTAGGTAAAGATAATTCATCATTTTATATTCTAAACCAACCATATATTGGTCTTTGCCGAATGAGTTTGAAATGAAGGCTCCGGCAAGAGTGATTCTATGTTGGTCAGAGATAATAAAGTCATACGCCACACCGATATTCAAAGTAGTGGGAAGTTCAAATTCTGCCGAACGTTGCTCTGCGGTACCAGTACCGCCAGTACTGACATTTGATGCGTTGAACGACAAACCATCTCCTTTAAATTTCATGCGCGAACCTACATTCTTCAATGCAATACCGAACATGATATTTTCTTTTTCACCGGTGATATATTGAATACCTGCATCAATTGCAAACCCTTGCGCTGAAAGGTTAGAGATTTTTTGCGTAATGATTTTAACATTAATACCTCCATAAATGCTATTTGAAAACATCTTTGCGTATGAAAGGTTAATATTCATCAATGAAGGGGTGAACGTTCCCATTCCACCTTCCGGTAAGTCAACCGTGGTGATTTGGATGTCGCCAAAACTCATAGACATAACACTGATTCCAAGAACTCCTGTTTGTCCGATTTTTTGTGATAAACCAAAAGTGTTGATGCCGACTCCTGATCCTTGTAACCAGATAGTATGGGCAAAAACAATTTCAGTGCGAGGTGTAAACGCAAGTCCGGCTACATTGGTGTACATAGCTTCGATTCCTCGGGTATTAGCAATACCAACACCGCCCCAGCCTGAGCTTCTTGCCCAAGGATTAATTAAGAGTTCTTGCGAACCGCATTCTCCAACGCGGTCTTCGTTACCTGCTTTCAGATTATTGAAAGGAAATATCAATAAACCAAGCATGGTAATTGCCAAAAATATTCTAACAGTCTTATTCATAATTGTACTTTTAAAATTGTTTTTAATTTGTCAAATAATTAGAATGAATTAAGGTCAATAGGACGTAATGATCCAAACCACTTAATTACTTTTTCACCTACACCGTCAACTTTAACATAGATGAGATATATACCACCTGCAATAGGGATACCTGCGGAGTTTTTCAAATCCCAATCCACATAAGAATTTGCATCGTCCTTTGAATATTGACGAACAAGCGAGCCGCCAACAGTGTAAATAGATACTGTGCATTTTTGTGGTAAATTTGTAACACGAACCCGATTATCTAATTGGGTTGTTTCATAACCTGAATATGCGTAATAGGGGTTTGGAACCACATTAATCAAATGTAATGAACCTTCAGCAGCCTTAGCACTACCTTTTTCGGTAGCAATATTTTCGGTATTGAATCCATACATCGGATAGTTTTGGTTTGTAGTATCATTCAATCCTGCAGATATTCCAGCAGTGGAATGATAGCGTTGATAAGGTCTGCTAACACGAATACGTATTTTAACTTCGCAAGGCATGTTAGAAGGATCGGAAAAATTGTATTTCACATCAGAAATTATTGGACAACCCACCCACATAACATCTTTATAAACGCAACGTTTGTAAAAAAGGTTAGCAGTTGAGGTGTAAAGGTTGAGCATGTTTTTTATCCAGGCACCGCCATCATAAGCTGGGCAGTCTGCTAAAACATTTAATGAAGTATTATAATTTTCTCCATTATGTTCCATGATATAGGTCCAATGTTTTCCACCAAACAGAACTTGTCCTAATTGTGAAACATAATTACTTGTTGGATTCCAAATCATATCTCGCCCGTTTTCACCTTGCAGCCAAGAGTCTTCGCCAAACATCATATTCAAACGTTCGCCTGTTTCAACATTGACAGCATAGCCCGGGAACCAGCCCATACCTACTTCACCATCTGTTTGACCAGCTCTAAGATCCATCTTCTTACGATTACCTTCCGTCAATGTAATATTTGATTCTTCACATTCCTCAATAACAGGACAACGTGTCCATTTCGACCTGTCGGGTGTTATATATAAATCTACACTGAATAAATTTGACATTTTACTTAATCCATTTTCTGCACTAACAACACTATTATTCCATTGAGGTCCATTTTCAAATTTAGAAGCCAATGCATAAGGAGCCCAGGTGCCTAATAAAATCTTTTCATAATTTTGATTTGGATCATAAGCAGTACCTATCACTTGACCACCACTTGAGGTTAAATAATAATCATTTAAAGTAATGTCATTTGGATCAGTAGTAGAACCTGAACGTATCCAATTGAAGGGTGCATAAGCATCAATATCTGTTACGCCGCTTAACCACTTTTTAGAACTATCAGCATACGTGATGGTGGCTTCCAAAAGTCCATTGTCAATTCCGGTTAAATAATTTCCCGGAAACTTAGCTTGTGTGATTGTTATCGAGAGTCCCAAGTCAAGAAGTAATTGCTCATTGGCAACAATAATGCTTGTATCCGATTTCCATGTTTGTCCTGTTGTTGTGTTTGTCAATAGCCATCTGCTTGAATCAATAGCTCCGCTTGCAGGAGGAATAAATTTCAAGGTGAAATTACCGGCAACAACGTTTAGTGGGTCAATAACTTTAACGTTTAAAGGTCCTTTGTCGAAATCATAAGTAGGATTTGCAGCAAAATAAGGAGAGCCTCCTATGATTTGGTCATTGGTTTCGGTCGTAAAATCTAAAACCATACCACCATTGCCATTACCCTCAAGACGTGTAATCTGAGGCATCAAGCCATATTCCGAGTTTGAAATCGTTCCACCAGCTTCAGGTGAAGGAATGTGAGGCATGGCAGAAACTACTTCTATGCCACCTATAGCAGCCTTACGACCTGCTTTATAAGGAAGTTTTTGCCCATCAAAATCTAATGGATTGGTTTGAGTATATGTTTTATAATTATTATAGCTGTAAGCAATAGCAAGATAATAATATTGTTTATGGTTTATCAAACGTTTATCACTTGTAGCAAACAAATCTTCGAAAATACGGAAGGAATGGACAATCCCTGCATTGGCACCACTAACTTCTTCAACAGGTACATTTCCAGCTAATTGTTCGGAATAGTTATAGTTGATAATTTTAGAAATGTCATTCTTAACGTCGCATTGTCCTGCCAAACGAGCTAAATCAGGATTATGAATGTCCGTAATAGACACAGAAGCATTTTTTAATTGGTAGATTTGATATCCTTCAAAACGATAGGCAGAATCTCCATTTATGATAGTTTTGTCAACTTCTATATAGTCTTCGATGCTTTTTTGGTAGTTGTTAGAAATACCTTTTCTATTTGAAAGATAAAGTATCAATTCTTTGTCCAATTCTTGTATCGTTAAATCGGGAGCATTGGGACCTTCTAAAAGTTTAAAACAATTATCAAAAAGTGCTTGGCATTTATCATCCGCGATTTTTAATAGTAAAACAGAAGCCCAAGGACCGCCCGAAGTAGCTTTTGCCCAAGGAATACCTACCGTAATATAATTTACAGCACCGGCTTCCAAAGTAAAAGGTCCTGCAGACTGCATAAACCTACGATCAAAAGGTGGGTTGCCAGAGTTTTTCTCTGTCCAAGTAAGGCTACCACCTACAGGAACACCATCTGTTCCCCAATTGCAAGGGTCAGTGTCGTCAGGAAACATAAAATCACAAGGAGGTCCGGTACCACCTGCACTTGGATGACCTAATCCCCAATAAATCATAGGTTCGTTATCTTTCCAGATACCTCTAAGTAAATTGTAGTACTCAGGAGCAATATCGGGGTCAGTAATTGCATCTAAGCCGCCAGTATTATTATGAAATACAAAACGACGCATACCAAAACGTTCGTCATCAACAATTTGATTGCCAAAGTTGACTCCATTAATGGCTTCATTACAATTAACCGATGGATTATTGATATTATATTTTGGGTTATCTATACCGTCAGGATCCATATAGGGTCCTTGAAAGAAGTCAACACCGATGGCGGGAGGATTTTCTCCATAGCCCACTTGCCCTTCAGCCGTTTCGTCAAAATCATCTCC
>CAIWVT010000075.1 GCA_903916135.1 uncultured bacterium | reverse complement strand
ATTATTTATTGTAGCTTTATTAGGATTAACCATTAGTTCTTATGCTCAGAAAAAACAAAAATTTGGTCATATTGACTCAAACGAATTATTAAAACTTATGCCAGGGAGAGATTCCGCTATGGCTAAAATTACGGCGTATTCTAAAACATTAGAGACACAGTTAAAAGGGATGCAAGCGGAATTGGATGCCAAATATCAATCGTATTTGGCAGACGACCAAGCTAACAAAATGACTGATTTGATTAAACAAACCCGTCAAAAAGAGTTGCAAGATATTCAAGCACGCATCGAAACTTTTCAAACATCAGCTCAAGATGATTTGGAAAAGAAACAAAATGAAATCTTGAAACCAATCATTGACAAAGCTAAAGCTGCTATAGAAAAAGTGGCTAAAGATAATTTATACACTTATATCTTTGATGCTGGTTTAGGCGTATTGCTTTATACAGACCCCACTGAAGATATTTTGGCTCTTGTGAAAATAGAACTGGGACTTAAATAACAATTGAAATCCTATTATAAAAAATCAAAAATCCTGTAATGGGGTTTTTGATTTTTTTTTAATTACGAATTTGATTTTTTATACAAACATTTTGGCACATTCTTAATTTAAAATTTATGACACCTAACAAAAAAAGTATTTCGGGAATCATTTGCCTTGTTTTAATGATGGCGTTTACGACGGCTTTTGCCCAATTGAAAAACGAAGTTAATTTGAAAGGCACTTTAAAAAACAACACTTATCCTTCTTTGACGCTCTATCAAATTGGGAAGGACCCTAACAAAATTGCTATTATCCCTGTGGATAAAGACGGACACTTTGCCTATACACTGACGTTGAATGTTACCGATTTCTACAAATTAGAATTTGATAAAAACAATTTCATCATGCTTATTTTGCAAGCAGGCGAAACGGTAGAAGTTACCACCGACGTGAATGATTTGATGAATAAACTTGTAGTGTCAGGTTCGAAACAAACTTCTCAGGTGATTCGCAACCAGACCCTGATTGCTTATACCAAGGCGAAAATGGATAGTATTAGCAATTTGTCATCGCAAAATTTGACAAATCCGAAATCCGATTCGCTATTAAAAATCTATTCAAGCCAGTACGATAAAATTAATACGTTTCGAAAAAATGCTTTAATAGATTTTATACAAAACAACAAATCGTCCTTGGCGATATTATTTTTGCCCGAAGCACTAAAAATTGATGAAAACCTCGATTTATATGTCAAAGCAGATTCGGCACTCTTCAAAAAATATCCTACAAACTTTTATGTGCAAAGTTTTCATGGACAAATTGAAGCGTCTAAACAAAAATTAGTCGCGGCGAAACTAACAAGCGTCGGTGCACTTGCCCCTGATTTTACGCTGCCCGACACTAGCAACAAGAAGGTGAGTTTGAGTTCCTTTAAAGGAAAATATCTCTTGATTGATTTTTGGGCATCGTGGTGCGGTCCTTGCATGAGAGAATTGCCCAATGTGCAGAAAATCTATGCCGATTTCTCTAAAAAAGGTTTTGATATTTTGGGTGTTTCCTTAGACAAAGATCGAAAATCGTGGGTGAATGCCATCATCACCAAGGGGCTGCCGTGGACCCAAGTGAGCGACTTGAAATATTGGCAATCTATGGTAGTGCCCTTATATGCTGTTGAAGCTATCCCGCTCACCGTTTTGCTCGACAAAGAAGGCAGAATCATTGCCAAAAACTTGCGCGGCGAAGAGTTGTATAAGAAGGTGGAGAGTTTGGTGAAATAAGTAAGCATGAAACACAATTATGCTTTAAACGTATAAATTTCAAAAATTAATGGATGTTGCTACATTAAATATTATAAAAACAACCATTTTACAATTGTTTCCAACGTGTAAGATTGTCCTTTTTGGTTCGCGCGCTCGAAGCGACAACCAAGAGGATAGTGATTATGATTTAATGATTATCCTTGATAAACAAATGAGCCCAATGGAAAAAATACCCTACCGCACTCAAATACGAAAGGCACTACTACAGTATGGTATTTTTTCGGATATTCTTATTCAAAGCAATACAGAAGTTGAACAAAAGAAGAAACTTACAGGACATATCGTTAAAACAATCGTTAATGAAGGGGTTGAATTATGAATGCCGAAACAAAGGAATATATAAAAAATTGGTTGCTAAAAGCGAATGAAGACATTGCTGTTATCAAGCAACTTTCCTTAGACCATCCTGAACAATATACAGGACCAATATGCTTTCATGCACAGCAAGCAGTTGAGAAATTTTTAAAAGCATATTTGATTTACAACAACAAAGAGTTTAAAAGAGTTCATGATTTGGATTATTTATTAAATCTTTGCATAGAATTGGATGAAGAATTTAACGACATTGAATTAAAGAATTTGACAGAGTTTGGGGTCAATGTTCGCTACCCTGATGACTTGCTTATACCTTCTGTTGCCGAAACTATGCTATACAAAAATCTTGCTATCCAAGTAAAAATTAGGGTTGAAAGGGAAATAAACCTTTAAGAACCAAATCCCAAAACCCAAATACCAAAAGAGAAAACCACGGAGACACGGAGAACACTAAGTTACACTAAGAAAATATAGGCTTTAGGCAATTAGACTATTAGAGATTGTGTTCATTGTGTTTTTCACCTTGTGTAACTTGTGGTAAAAAAATAACCACAGTGGAAACAGAGGTATCATAGAGTTTAACAGAGAATAAATGTTGTTTTGAGATTTGGTATTTGGAATTTAAAAACCTCCGTGCACCTCTGTGTTTTTCCTCTGTCACCTCTGTGGTAAGAAAAGAAAATTTAACCACAAAGGACACAAAGTTTTTCACAAACCTGCCTGCGTGAAGCATTCGGGCGGAGAACACTAAGAAAAAATACAATACAACAATTCAACAATTGAACAATAAAAAAGCCCACCCTTACGAGTAGGCTTCAACTTGTTCCTTTTACCTTTCTCCTTTCACCTCAAGAGAGTATCTGTTTCGAAACCCATCCTCCCGCTTGTCCCAGTTCGCCTTTATTGCTTTCATAGCGGGCAAAGAACCATGCAAAGAGTTTGGTGGTGCCTGACAAATCAATACCATCAAAATTCACGGCAAGCCTGCCTTTTTTTGCATTGCCATAAAATTCAAAATCGGCGGTGCTCTTGGGAGCCACCGAGCCAACATAGCGATACACCTTTGAAAACTTCATCCCCTTGGGCAAGGCAACCTTGCTCGGTGTTTGAGGATTTTCAACCGTCAGTATCATTTCATTCGAAAGAACTTCTTTAATGATAACTACTGGTTGCAAAGCAACTGGAGAATCACCTTGTGCCAAAGCTGGTTTTTTGGCAAGTGGGGTGCCCAATTTGATATTTGCAATGTTCCAATCTTGAGTATCGCCAAATGCGGCAATTTTCAAGAATAAACGATGACCCGTCACGCCATGACCTGAATACTCCCGAACGGCTTTGAGAGTCTGTTTCACTATGGAACGCTCTGCCGTGGTGATGGTATTTTTGTTCGCGTAAGCCTCCCGATACTGCACAAGGATAACGCGATAGGAAGTAAACATCGCACTTTCGGCTGGTGTCCAATGCCAATCTTCATATCTGTGAGTGTTAATCCCGCCTGAACCGGGACTTAATTGGCGGTTATCAATATCAACAACGGCATCAATGGCTTTGTTGGGGTTTGATGGAATGTTTGTGTATGACATATTGTTTTTTATTTAAGTTAGTAATCTGGTTTATTATTAGTTAGATATTTTATTTCTATTTTTATTGGTTCCCTTAGTGACATTTTATATTCCTTTAGTGACATTTTTTGTTCCCTTTGCGACATTTTTTGTTCCCTTTGCGACATTAAAAGTTCCCTTAGCGACATTAAAAGTTCCCTTAGCGACATTAAAAGTTCCTTTAGCGACATCAAATGTTCCCTTTGCGACATCAAATGTTCCCTTATTGACATTAAAAGATCCCTTAGTGAGATTAAAAGTTCCTTTAGTAACATTTTATGTTCCTTTAGTAACATTCATTTTCCCTTTAGGAAGTCTTTTTTTTGCTCTTAATCATTGAGTTATAAGTTGAACTCAGCATCATTTGCCCCATGCAAATTTCTCGATACGGTTCATCTTATAAAACGATACAAAAGTACTACCATTTGAGAGGCTAATCATTACACGTTTTACGGGAGAAATTATACTTTTTACGGATGTTTGCTATGGCCAAACAGAAGCGATCGCGTCTTCTTTTCCTCAAAGCAGCGCGGCGGTATGCTTCGGGTGTGATACCCGTAACCTTTTTGAATTGGGTGCAAAAATGTTGTTTCGAGCTGTAATGCAAGGCTTCAGCGATATCCTCCAACGTCCAACGCGGATTTTTCAACATCTTTTTGGCACGTTTAATCGTATGCTGAATGCAAAACTGTTTTATCGTGTCTTTGGTTTCTGCCGCATAAAAATCACTGATATAATTATAGGTGAGGCATAATTTGTCCCCCAAAAAATCAGAACAATTTCGTGTTTCAGTTTCCGAATCTCTTTGCATCCACTGAATGGCAAAGGACTCAATTTTGCTGACCGTCAAAATCGCCTTTCGGTCTATCATCTCAAAATGAATTGCTGCCATGTCGGCTTTAAATTCATCTTGTTGGGCAGGGGTCAACGCTTCGTGAAAAATCACCTCCCCATTTTCAATCCTCTTGAAAGGAAGTCTTTTTCGTTCGCACATATTTTGAATGCAAGTAAAATCACATCCGTTGCACGATTGTTTGAATGGAATAGTAAAATCTACCATAATAAACAGTTTTTGGGTAAAACATCTATCACAATTCATGGGACTATGTCCCATTTCAATTATAGAGCCATGTACGAAAATTGAGAATATCTTGTTACGTTTTAGTGAAATTTTTATTGAAATGGGCGGGGAATAAAAAAAATTGGATTTGGATTGATATTATGTGTATTTTTGTAGGATGGAAATAAATTGAAAAACCGGTACAAGCGAACCGATATTGCTAGGCTTTGAAAGGGGGCGATGTTGTTAACGAGTTACCTGATAGCATAAAAATGCCCTGCAAAAAATATAAGGACTAAACAATACAATATTTCATTATGTATTTAGAAAAATTTAACATCAAAAATTTCAGAACAATTGAAAACCTTTCTTTGACTTTCAACAAAGGACTTAATATTCTGATTGGCGAAAACAATTCAGGCAAGACAGCAATCATTGATGCTTTGCGCATTTGTATTGGTTACGGAAATCTAAGAAGGGATTTGTATATAAAGGACAGCGACTTCCATTATCAAAGGAATAGCATTGCAGATGCTGCAACCGAAATAGAGTTTCACCTCTTTTTCAAAATTGAAAACCCACAAGAAAAAGGTTGGTTCATTGACTTACTAAATGCTTATGAAGGTGGTGGAGAAGATTTGCAAATGCACTACAAGTTTTACACAGAAGAAAGAAACAGTATCAAAAAAATAAAATACAAAGTTTGGGGTGGAGCAAACGAAGGACAGCAAATTACACCTGATGTTTTATCCCTTCTCTATCATGTTCATTTAGATGCGTTGCGTGATGCAGAACAATTTTTGCGACCAGTAAGAGGAAACAAGTTAGGACAACTTTATTCCAACATTCAAATTGACACCAATCCTGTTAATGACAAACAAAAGAAAAAAGATTTGGCAAGCCGTGTTCACACAGCCGTAAACAGCGATGAAGAATGGCAAACACATTTACAAAGTGGAAAAGATAAAATCAACTTACACCTTAACGAAACAAGTTTTGCAGGAAAGGAACAAAAGATTGATGTTGATTTTTTGCCTTACGACTTCAACAAACTTGTAGAAAATTTGAAAATTCAAATGCCTTTATACACCGATGCAATATTAAACGGCAACCCAACACTGCAAAAACATTTTGAACTAACACAAAATGGACTTGGCTACAACAACCTTGTTTATACTGCAACAGTTTTAGGAGATTTACAGCAGAGAAAAACCCTTGACAAAGAAAGCTACGCAGCTTTACTTATTGAAGAACCCGAAGCACACTTGCATCCGCAACTGCAAAACTTATTTTTCAATTACCTTAATAAGTTAGACAAGGAACAAGGGTTTCAACTTTTTGTTACTTCACATTCACCGACAATTACGGCTAAAGCCGAATTGAAATCAGTAATCGTTTTACAGAACCCGTCGTACACGGTTCATGCTTTATCGCTTCAACATTCAGGGCTGCAACCAAAGAACCAAACTTATCTTGAAAAATTTTTAGATGTAACTAAGTCGCAACTCTTCTTTGCTAATGGTGTAATTTTAGTAGAAGGAATTTCAGAAGCATTGCTGATGAAAGTATTCAGTAGAAAAGTTGGCGAAACCTACGACATTGAAAAAGGAGGAATTGAAATTGTCAATATAAACGGAGTTGGCTTTGACCATTTCGCAAATCTTTTCAATAATGCAGAAGCAACAAAAAATCTTCAAACAAGGTGTGCTTTGATTACTGATGATGACAGAAAAGAAATTGCAGATGATCCAAGCACAAGAATCAATAATGTAACTGCATTGAATGGCGGAACATTAAAAACATTTATTGGTGCAGTCACTTTTGAATACGAATTATTTTTAGCAAGCGATGAAAATAGAGCATTACTTCTTAGCGTTTACAGAGAGTTTCATCCAGATACATTAATCACAGTGAATGCAGATATGCAAATTTACTCAAAAAACTTTGCCGATAAAGTGAAATCACAAAAAGGCAAATCAGAACTTGCTTTGCGTTTAGCAATACATTTGGAAAATGGTTTTGAACTAAACAAAGCATTTGCAAAGCAAGCACTCTCTGATGCACCAATTGATGAAGCAGCATTTTTACTAACTCTTGAAGAACCAAACCGAAATGATTTTAACGCCTACAAAAATTTCACAGTTCCCCTCTACATTCAAAGAGCAATTAAGTATGCAGTAAAAAACGAGTTTGATGTTTGAAACTTTATCACCCACGCAAAGAGAGATAGTATTTGATAAGTCAGGCAAGTTTGTAGTCAGAGCTTGTCCTGGCAGTGGCAAAACTTATTGTGTAAGTGCACGACTTGCAAGATTGATAAGTGAGTGGAAAGAAGATTACACAGGAATTGCTGCCGTATCTTTTACAAATGTAGCATGGAAAGAAATTGAAAAAAAATATGAAGAAGAATTCAGTTCTAATAAAACAATATCTTTTCCTCATTTCATTGGAACACTTGACAGTTTTATAAACCAGTTCATATTTCTTCCTTTCGGCCATTTGGTAATGCAATGCAATAAGCGACCCACCCTTGTTGGTGAGCCACACAACTCATGGTACTACAATTCAAATAGGGCTGATTACTCGAAATACTTTGATAAATGCAGTTTTGACATCAATGGTCATTTAATAAAGATAGCACAGATTACAGATATTAAATGGAAGAAAAAGGACGGAACTCTTTCACAGAATGTTGAAAATATTTTGAATGCAAAGAAAGCGTTAGTTGCAAAAGGATTCGCTAACCAATCGGATGCAAATTATTTTGCGATGAAAATACTTGAGTTGTTCCCTTCAATTTGTCATGCAATTACTCTAAGATTTCCTACTCTAATTGTTGACGAAGCACAAGACACATCCGAAGTGCAAATGCGAATTATCGATTTGCTTGCAGCAAATGGCCTAAATGAAATAATGCTTGTAGGCGACCCTGACCAAGCAATCTTTGAATGGAACGGAGCAAGACCTGCATTATTGAATGAAAAAATTGTTCATTGGGGAAATTCAGTTCCATTAAATGAGAACCGCAGAAGTTCAAAGCTAATTTGTGATAGCACATTTTATCTTTCTTCGTTGCCAGCAGCTTCAATTTCTGTAAACGAAGAAGTAGTTGATTGCGAATATCAACCAACTGTTGTTGTATACAACAACAACCTTCCGCAAGTTGTAACTGGCTTTCTTGCAGAATGTACCGCAAATGGAATTGAACCTTCAGATAAAACTGTTTCAGTTTTATACAGAGGCAAAGGAATGATTAATGAAATTGTAGGTGTTCAAAGAATTCCTTTTGGTATAAATCATTGGCACAACCAAAACAAATTCACAAAAGATTTTCTCAGAGGGAAATATCATTACGACCAAGGAGATTTTAAAACTGGTTTTAAGTTGATTGAAAAGGCAATAATTAAAATGAAAGATGATGTAACAGTATGTTCTGAGGAAATGATTGACAAGAGTATTGAAAAACTTGGTTTCATAAAACACAGAACAATTGTTTCAAATTACATTAGAATTTTGCCGGACACAAACACATCATTAGGTAATTGGATTGAAGCAGCTAACGCTGCTTTTGCTTCAAAGAATATTCAGCACACTTTGCAGATAAATTCAGACAGCAATAATTTTTCCTTCGCTCAAATATTTTTAAACGAGGATGATATTGTAACTGAAACTAATTACAGAATTGGGACAGTCCATAGCGTGAAAGGTGAAACTTTTGATGCAACACTTTTAATTCTAAAAGAAAGGGCAGCAAACAATTCAAAATATGTAAACTTATTGGCAGTGATAAATCCACCATCTGACCATGAAGAATTACGCATTGCGTATGTAGGTATGACACGACCCAGAAAGGTTTTGATGTTGGCAGTTCCAAATGAAGTTTGCAGAGTTGCATGGGTAAATAAATTGAATATACAACAATGACAGACATAAGGCTATCAGATAACTGCACCGACCCTGTTGGACTGACGTTCCAATCCCAGTACTATCTATCCTTAAAGCCCTTGCCTATCATCCGTCTAACAATAGAACAATAAAACAATAGAACAATTCAACAATCAACCTGTCCCGCACACTTGGTGTCGGGATGATCATATAAACCTCTGGTTGGCAGTTCAGTCTTTCATCAAAAATTATAATATACCATCAAAATACCTGCACATCCCTGCAAAAAGATACTTATCAGATTTCATTAAAGAAATTTGCTTTGCTACTTCTGCTTTTAACTCATCAGGAATCTTTTCTTTCAAAGTATGTTTATAGACTCTAAATTGTCTAAAAACCTGATATCTAAAATTTCTTAACTCCATTCTATTTATCCCATAAAAATCTTCTGCTGCTTTCACGTGGGCTGAATATTTTTGCTGGGCAGCTACCATTTTGACTTCCTCAGTAATATCATCAAATTCATACGCAAAAACCGTTGCTGGATTGTCGAAATAGGGATTGAGTAGCAAGGCGCCTTCTGCATTATGATTGTCAATAAACTTTTGAAGGGTATATTTTTGGTTGATGTCAATTGGGTCGGGAGAAATAGAGCCAACAAGATAATCTATCTCTGTATCTGTTGTATCAGGATTAATTGCAGGTTCGGGGAAACGACTTGCTGCTATCGGAAAATGATCACTTTTATAAATTTGATTGCAAATTTGGCAAGCATAGAGGTAATTATCATACGTATAAGCCAGCCACCAATACATACTTTTAGGGCGAAAATGTTCCACATCTCCATGAGCTACAACTTCTGTATTTGCTTCGCAATAAGCACATTTCCCGTTACTTTCTTTTTTAAGTTGTTTTTTTGAGGTTTTCCAAAAGCTACTATCAAAGGATATTGTTTTTTCCGCATGATTATGAAATTCACGCTTGGCAATCATCAAGTCCTTATCCCTTTTATTTTTATTTTGACCTATGTATTTAGCATTAATGGCACTTAACGTCCTAATTCTTTTCAATTCTATCATAGCTTACTTTAAAATTTTAAGCTTACTTTCAATTTTATGTAAAAGTGCTAACTCAGTCTCGGAGATAGTACCTGTACTCCGTTTAGGAAGATTGTACTGGAGTGTTTGCTTTACCGATTTTAAACTCTTCTTATCACTTGCGTTCAAGGATTTCCCTTTTTGTTTTAATGTTTCATAAATCTTTTTGCTTTGTTGCACCTCATAACTTTCATCCGTTTCAAGACCAAAAACAGGAGTCATCAACAGTTGGTTCACCAATAATGATCTTGGCGAACCTTGGAAGGAAATTAGTTCCACGCTATTATCCTGCCGACGTTTAAGCGCAAATAATTCTCCATTACCAGCCTGTTGTGCTGTTAAAGGGGAATGAGTGGTAGCTACCACCTGAAAATTAGGCAGCTTACTACTAATAAAATCAATAAGTTTGCGTTGCCATTTGGGGTGAAGATGCAAATCCACTTCATCAATGAGTAAAAGACCTCTTGCTTCCAATGGTTTTTTATAGTCGCGGAAGCTTTCTGTTATTCTGAACAACAAATCGCCAATCCAAGCAGCCATATTTTGATACCCATCACTCAATTGTTCTAAAGGAACAATTCCATCAATAGTTTTAAATAATACTTGTTTCTTTTCCTTGTCAATTCCATGAAATGTTGTCTCGGGAAGAAAATCTAATAAAGCATCTTTAACGATATTGATTCCAGCATCACCCGAACGATAGTCTAATTCTATAACCCATGATGTGAAAGGATTAAGTGAAAATGAAGGGTCAAATAAATTTCTTACATTGACTGAACGCCCACTGTAACGCGACTTTTCACTCGAGCGAAAATTGTCATTACTCAAGGTTCTACTTGCACCATAAGCAACAACAAAATAATTTCGTTTAGCATTTTCAATGGCACTATCTATTAAATGAAGGGCTTCTTTATTGTTGAAAATGATTTTTGACAAACTATCACCCCTATTGACATGTAATGAAATGGTTCTATCTTCACCTTTTTTAGTGTCCAATAAGGCTGTAATCGTACAACTCTTCTCATTGTTTCGAATCCAGCTATCGGTGTTTCCTATCAATTCTCCCAAAGCATTACTCCCGGAAGTTACAAGTGCTATCGCTTTTAATAAATTGCTTTTACCGGTTCCGTTCTCGCCCAATATAAGCGTCCATTTGCGATTTGTTGACTTGTTTTTTTCAAATGACAATTCAATATCTGATAAGCATTTGAAATTTTGAAGTTGTATTTTCTTTAAAAACATTTTAATCTGTATTTATGACAAAGGTAATAATATTTTGTTTAAAAACTCCGAAATATTAACTTTTTTTGACCCTTTCTAAATTATAGCTAAAAAAACTTCGAGCTAAAGGCAGAATCATTACCAAAAATTTGAGAGGGGATGATTTGTATATAAAGGTAAGGAGTTATACCATTCTATTCTACATTTTAATCCACACTCAGTCTGTTATAATGCCGATAGAGTAGATGTTATTTCAACTTCCCATGCCCTGCGCGAACTTGTCTGCACACGATATGTCGGGAGTGTCGGGAGAGCACTTTTACAGATACCGTATCGGTTTAATTACGCGTTTTGAAAATAATTTTATTTTTTTTATCAGACAATAGTAAAAAAATATATAACTTTGAAAAAAATTTCAGTATGAGACGATTCATAATTTTTATTGCCATGGCAATATGCCTGAGTTCCTTGGGTTTTTCTCAAGATAGAACGGAATTGTTGCAGAAAATCACACCCTCCTTAGCCATTGTGAAAAGCGATGTTGTTATGGGCTATGGTTTTTTTGTGGGAAATAATACGCTGATAAGTACCATCAGTACGATTGGCAAACATCAAAAAGGCACGGTGTTGTTTGCAAACGGCAAGGTGGCTAAAATCATCGGATTTGTTGCCACCGACGACGAAAACGACTTGGTGTTGTTGAAAATTGACAACGACAGCGCGGAGCCTGCGGCTATCGCAAGCTATATGCCGATGCCCAATCAGACAGTTTTTCTGCTAACAAGAAACGGCGAGGAGAAACCAGAACTGATTGCTGCCAAATTAAATGCCTTCAAGGATTTGGGCAACATAAAACTGATTACCGTGAAAGCCAATGCGCCGCTGAAAACTGCCGGTCTTCCCGTTTTGGATTCGCTCGGCAATGTGTTGGGCATGACGGTGAATCCTCCTATTGAAGGCTCTGCGATGACTTTTGCCACGCCCGCTGAAAAAATTCTTCATCTTATAAAAAATAGTGGCGAATTGCAAGGATTGGAGTCGTTGACGTCTATCTTCGAACTCATCAGCAAACAAGCGGCAGCCAACGAAGAGAAAGCAAGAGCCTCGAAAGAGTTTCGTGAACAAGGTTTTCTGCGGCTGAGCAATAAAGAATATTCTGCTGCCATCGAAAAATTCAGCATGGTGATACGCATCAACCCTTCGGATGCCGATGCTTATGCTTTTAGAGGGCAGGCGAAGTGTCTGCAATTGCGTTTCAAAGAGGCGTTGGAAGATTTCAACAAAGCCTTGGAACTGCAGCCCGAATTTGCGGAAGTTTACGACATGCGCGGAGTGTGTAAAGCCGAATTGGGCGACAAAGTGGGCGCCTGCGAAGATTGGACGCTGTCTTATGAAAAAGGCTACGACCCTGCCTTCAAACTTATCGAGAAATTTTGTCCCCTCGAATATTAAACCTCACTGTTTTTGCGTTATCTAAGCGGCTTCACATTGGTTTGAAGCTTGCATTTCTATTTATTTAGGGGGATGCGTTGCGCTCGATTATCTTTTTAAAGCCCATGTATAGTGAATCTTAAAAAATCATTTGTCGTTTTTCTTTTTTTACTGAATATGGGCGGCATCGCCATGGCGCAGCGTGATTTCTCCAAGACAAATTTTCGATTTCCCTTAGATATATCTCCCATCATCAGCGGCACTTTTGGCGAATTGCGCAACGATCATTTCCATTCGGGTTTGGATTTTGCAACTCAAAACAAAGAAAACCTCAACGTGATGTGCATTGCCGATGGCTATGTGTCGCGCATCAAAATCTCCACTTCGGGCTATGGCAAAGTGATTTATGTGACGCATGCCAATGGCTTCGTTTCGGTGTATGCACATCTGAATGAGTTTAATGTAGTGGTGGAAGACTATGTGCGCCGCAAACAATACGAACAGCAAACCTACGAAATCGAACTGTTCCCGAATGCTGCCTTGTTTCATCTGAAGAAAGGCGATTTGGTTGGTTACTCAGGCAATACAGGAGCATCCTCGGGACCACATCTTCATTTTGAAATTCGGAATGAACGGACAGAATTGCCCATCAATCCCTTTTATTTCAACAACTATCCCGCAGACAAGGTGAATCCAACCATCGAGAAGCTTTATCTTTATGATATATCGAAAAACAACCGAATAGATTTGGGCAAGAACAAAGATACGGTGGAGGTGAGCGGAAAAACATATTTCGGTATTGCTGCTTTCGACAATATCAATCAAGGGGGCACGTGCGGTATCTATGCCATGAAAGTGATGATAGATTCAACGCTTTTGTTTCGCCTGCATTTCGACTCTTTGAGCTTTGATGATGGGCGCTACATCAATGCTTTGATTGATTATCCTGAATATATTGCCCACGACAAGCGGATTGTGAAAACCTACGTGGCTACAGGTAATCGTTTCAACAACAATATAGATGCAGAGGATGAAGGCGTGTGGGATTTTGAGGATACTTGTCTGCATCGCATTCAGTTTTTTGTGTATGACTTTCAAGGGAATGTTTCCACGGCGGAACAAATCGTGAAATCAAGACCGAAAACCTCAAGCACTACCATCCTTGCTGAAAATGCTGCGCCTCTTTTTCGTTATGGATTAAAAAATCATTTCGAAGCACAGGATGTTCAAGTGGATTTCCCGTCGAATGCGCTTTACGATTCTATATATTTTGACTTCCGAACGCTGCCGCGCATCAAGGCAAGCTTTTCCAAAGTATTCCAAATCCACAATCGCTTCACACCTATCCATTCTTATGTTTCTTTAAATATAAAACCCGACACCGCTATCAATCCCAAGCTCACAGCAAAGTTGACCATAGCCGAAGTATCTGAAAAACCTTATACCTATATCAAAAGTGAATGGACGGATGGCGTTCTTGCTGCCAAAATAAGACGCTTCGGCACCTATTGCATCGTGGCAGACACTATCCCACCCGACATTATTCCTATCGGCATATCAAACGGGAAAAAAGTAACGCCCGAAGCGGAATTGCGATTTAAAATTACGGACGATTTTTCGGGCATAAGCACCTACGCACTTACGATTAACGATGTTTGGGTGTTGGCAAGTTACGACTCAAAATCTGATATGCTTATCTATAAAATTGACATGGCACACTTCAAACGCGGGAGCAATAGCCTCGAATTGAAAGTGACGGATCGAATGAAGAATTTGCGTGTGTATAAAACAAATCTTAATTATTAATACCATTACATTCAATATTTAATTCAAACTGAGTTTGAAATAATATTGTGTCGGTTTGAGTTCGTTTTTTATATTGATTCAAACAACTCCGCTTTTTTAACTTTTGAGGGTTTATGCGGTGTTGGAACCTATTCTAAGTTTCAGAATCAATAATTCAAGTCTGTTGGAAGCGTTCGGAAGTTTCAGAATCAATAATTCATCACTGTTGGAAGGGTTCGGAAGTTTCAGAATCAATAATTCAACACTGACGGAAGCGTTCGGAAGTTTCAGAATCAATAATTCAAGACTGACGGAAGCATTCGGAAGTTTCAGAATGTATATTTCACCATTGACGGAAGCATTCGGAAGTTTCAGAACGAATATTTCAAACTTGGCGAAAGCATGTGAAAGTTTAGAATATTATTCACCACGATTGGTTACTTCACACTGAACTTTTTGGTGGGAGTATTCAAAATAAAACCTCCTATTTGCAAAGAAACAATTGCAGGATACAATATCAATTTAGGTACTAAAAATTCTCTTTTTCCAACGATAAACATTAAGGTTTACCACCAAAAAAAAAGGGGCGTTCCGTCGAACGCCCCTACAAGTAATCAATATGATTTATTTTGACACCTTTTGCAAAGCTTCATCTGTAGCTTTTATCATCGGGTCAATTGAAATGCCTGCACCAACGGCATGTTTCATCCATACTTCGGGAATGGCACGTCCGTAGGTGTAAATACGCATAATTTCGTTCGCAAAATTCTTATCTTTAATATATCGTTCTATTTGGAATTGAATCAACTGCCCCACAGGGTAAGCCGAAAGATAGAGCGGGCTGTCAATCATGTGCGAATAAATAGCTAAAATGGGGCAATCTTTCACACCAAACACGTCAGCATAATATTTGTTCCACACATCTTTAGCATTGGCAATCACCGCCGCCTTCAATTCCTCTTTAGTAGCTTTTGGATGCTCATAAAGCCATTTCCAAGTGTTCATATCAACCAAAGAAACACCCATAATTTCGTAGCACGACCAAAAATTATCTATTGTTTGATAATATTCTTTGTTGGGATCATCGTTTTTAATGCCGAGCAAATCTAAATCGCGTTTTTGGAAAATAAACGCCAATGCTTCGGTGAAAGCCGTGTTGGGAACGCCCGCCATCGAATAATAATCCACGTCGTACATCGAGAGGGTTTGCTCCACATTGTGACCAAATTCATGGCAAGCGATGTTATATCCTTTATAGTTCCATCCGCCTGCGGGCACGCGGGTGCGCAAATGCGACACATCGCCTTTCATCATAGTTCCCCAAGCATGACCTGAGCCACGAGCAGGATCCACCACCACTTTCGAGGTGATATAATCAGCTTTTTCTTTGGTCCATTGCAGTTTCACCAAGATGTTCGACAAATCGTTTTTAAAATCCGTAGTGCTTTTGTATTTTGCCTGAACTTTAGCATCCAACTCTTCCTGCGAAATGGTGCTTCTTGGTTTAAATCCATCATACCAAATATCAAAAGGCTCCAAATTGCGTTTCAAACGGCTGCTGATCAGTTTCGCCACTTGTTTCACTTCGGGTTTTGAAATAAAATCAATAAACAATTTTTCAACTTCCGCTTGCGGGATTTCCATTTCTTGTTCAAACTTGCGTTGAATATAGGTTGGATATTGAGGATTGTATTTATCAATACCTTGTAAGGCTTTGAAAATGCCGAGCATGTTTTCGTAGCGTGTGTCGGGCTCCGCGGCGTTGTTGATTTCCTTAGCGTTTTTGGTCACCTTATTGCTATATGGATTCCATTGAACGGCGGGATTGTTGATAACAGAGTCGGGAATTTCTTGCGAAATGATGCGCAACATCACCTGATAAATCATCTTCTGTTTTTCCAAACCTTTTTCACCTTGATAGTTCGATTTCAATTCGTCGCGCAAGCCCCAATGGCTGATGAGTTTCATTTCTTTTGGGAAATAGGTTTGGTTTTTGTCGTCCACCAAATTGCCCATGCAGATGTTATATCCTGAAATGTAGGTATCGGCACCCGTGGTAGCATCCGAAAACTTTTGAAGCACATCGGCAGGAACTCTCGAGGTGTATAAATCGCCTAACCGTGCATACGCCCATTGTTTTCTATCCCAATTCGAACTCAGTTCAATTTTTTCTTTTAGGGTATAAAACGGGAAATTCAAAATCGTGGTGAAAGCGATTTTGTTGGTAAAGAAATCATCATTGAGATGAGAAAACGGATCGTAAGCTCCAAACACATCATCAATCGGGATCATTTCTCCCTCATCAAGGTGCAAAGGACGTTTCAAATCAAGCGTCACCTGATTGAATCTGCCATTGATTACTTCGAAATTAACCAACAAGCGTTGAAACAATTGGTCCAAACTTTTGTTGTCGCCTAAATAATTTTGAAGGCAGAAGTTTTTGAAATCAGCATCTTTGCCATCGGTTTTAATCCAAAGTGCAGCCGCCTGAGTAACACCTTTTGTGATTTTTTCTTTTTGTGGAGCACCATATTTTGCTACCAATTGGTTGATGGTTGAATCAAGTGTTGTTTGTGTAACCGAACTCATGTTTTTCTGTGTTTTTACGTTTCTATGACATTGCGTAATGAGCAAAGCCAAGGGAATGAATAATAATACAACAATAAATTTTTTCATAATAGATTTGAGATTTAATGAATAAATACTTTTAATTTTGATGAATCAAAAGTAAACAAAATTTTAATTGGAAATAAAAAAAAATTAAAGTTTTATTTCTTCACCAGTTTTGTTGAAGAAATGATATTCTAAAAAATGATAATTATTAGAATACGAAAGGGGAATCCATTTTTTGAATTTGAAATACCATTTTCTATGCAATGAAAAGAGTCCCTTGGTGAGATGAGCATATAAAAATGGATGAACCATCAGTTTGATATTTGATTCATTTTGTTCGGTAAGCAGGTAATTTATTTGATTTTCAATGTCCTCAACAAGCGAAACACTGGCTCTGATTTCGCCTGTACCTTCGCACACCGGACATTTCTCAAGTATCTGAACATTGGTTTCTGGACGCACACGTTGACGTGTGATTTGAACCACACCAAATTTGCTTGGAGGCAAAATGGTATGCTTGGCATTGTCGGGTTGCATTTCTGTTTTCAGTTTCTCGAACAATAACCGACGGTTTGTTGCCAAATGTAAATCTATAAAGTCAATAGAAATGATACCGCCCATATCGCGAAGACGCAGTTGGCGCGCAATTTCTGTTGCAGCTTCCATATTAACATCCATCGCATTCGACTCTTGATTGTTTTCAATGCCACTTCTGTGACCACTGTTCACATCAATAACATGCATCGCTTCCGTATGCTCAATGATAAGATATGCACCGTTTTTAAAGGTAACTTTTTTTCCAAAAGCATTGCGAATTTGTTTGTCAATACCAAAATGTTCGAAAATTGTTTCTTTCGATTTATATAATTTGATGATATCAACCTTGTCGGGTGCAATGGTTTTTATATAATTTCTGAGGTCTTCAAAAATTATCGTATCGTTCACATGGATACTATTGAACGTTTCGTTGAGCAAATCACGAATAATAGCCGATGACCGATCCATCTCGCTGAGAATCTTTTTTGGTGCCTTGGTATTTTCCAATCGAGACACCATTGCTTCCCATTTTTGAACCAAATCATCAAGGTCGGCAATAAGTTCAGCAACTTTTTTGTTTTCGGCAACTGTACGAATGATGATGCCAAAGTTCTTTGGCTTTATACTCATCACGAGTCGTTTCAAACGGTTGCGATCTTCGTTATTTTTTATTTTTTGGGAAACCGAAATTCTGTCAGAAAATGGTACTAAAACAAGAAAGCGTCCTGCCAGAGCAACTTCTGTAGTGATTCGAGGACCTTTGTTTGAGATGGGTTCTTTAGCGATTTGAACAGGGATTTCTTGGTTAACAGAAAGAATGCTGGAGATTTTTCCTGTTTTTTCTATATTTTGTTCGAAAACAATATTGTCGTTTGTAAGCGGCAAAGCTTTCGCATTGATAGCACTTTTGGTGTATTTCAATAATGTATTGATTTGCGGACCAAGGTCGAGATAATGCAAGAAGGCATCTTTCTCGTAGCCAACATCCACGAAAGCAGCATTCAGCCCAGGAACAATTCTTTTAATTTTTCCGAGATAAATATCGCCAACTGAATAAGAGTTGTTGTTTTTTTCTTTATGAAGCTCTACAAGTTTTTTATTTTCAAGTAATGCAATAACAACTTCAGAAGGACCTGAATCAATGATTAGCTCCCTATTCACAGATATGAGTTTTAATAATAATAAGTATTCGAAAAAATGCCGTTGTTTATGATTTAAAATGAAAAAAATAGCTGCCATAATGTAATACTGAGTACTACATTATGGCAGTTAATAACAGCAAATGACTATTTTTTCTTATGCCTGTTTTTCCTCAAACGTTTTTTACGTTTATGAGTCGACATTTTGTGCCTTTTTCTTTTTTTACCGCTGGGCATAATGAGTTAATTTAAATTATTTTTTAACGCTTTTTTTAACTTCGCTTGAAAAAACTTTTGCAGGTTTAAATGAAGGAATATAGTGAGCTGGAATCACTATAGTAGTATTTTTGGAAATGTTTCTACCAGTTTTTTGAGCGCGTTTTTTTACTATAAAACTGCCGAAGCCTCTAAGATATACATTGTCTCCTTTTTGCATGGCTGTTTTTACAGTTTCCATAAAAGCTTCAACTGATGCTTGAACTGCAACTTTTTCGATTCCTGTTTTGGTAGCGATTTCTGCTACGATTTCTGCTTTTGTCATAATAATTTTTGTTTTAAGTTAATTTTACGGTTTTGATATACTTTGATTTATGTTATAAAATTTGGCTGCAAATGTACGCTTTTTTTTTTAATACAGTAATTTTTTTCTTTTTTTTCTTTAATTTATATAATTTTGCCAGAATTCTTTTTTTATGATTTTTTCTCAAACCCTGATAAAATGGTATAGTTTAAACCAACGTGATTTGCCATGGCGAAACACAAATAATATTTATTTTATTTGGGTCTCGGAAATAATTCTTCAACAAACCCGCGTGGAACAAGGGCTAAGCTACTATAATAAATTTATTGAACGATTTCCTGATGTTTTTTCTTTAGCAAATGCGCATGAAGAAGATGTTTTAAAATTATGGCAAGGCTTGGGATATTATACACGTGCTCGAAACATGCATTTAGCAGCAAAAAAAATCGTTGAGGAATATAATGGTGTGATTCCTTCTTCTTACGAGAATATATTAAAAATAAAAGGAATTGGTAAATACACTGCTGCGGCAATTTTGTCTTTTGGATATAACTTGCCTTTTCCAGTATTAGATGGCAATGTCAAAAGGGTTGTGTCGCGTTTTTTTGCTATTGAAAAAGATATTTCTTTGCCCGAAACTGAAAGAATTATTTATAAAAAGTTGAATCAAATATTTGACAAAAAAAATCCGGGAGATTTTAATCAGGCAATAATGGAGTTTGGTGCTTTGTTTTGCAAACCTAGTACTCCTGATTGTAATGCTTGTATATTTATTGAAACATGTCTTGCATATAAAAAGGATAAGGTTGCAAAAATCCCATATAGTCCTTCAAAAACAAAAATAAGTCAACGATTTTTCTATTATTTTATACCTATATATAATACGAGCACATATTTAGTAAAACGTGAAACAAATGACATTTGGAAAAACATGTTTGAATTTCCACTACTCGAATTTAAAGAAGCCATTTCTGTGACCGATCTTCTTGCATCTGCTGAATTCAAAAAAATGATTCAGAAAAAAGCTTACACATTTATTTCAAATTCAAATGTGATTATTCATAAACTTAGTCATCAGCTCATTCATGCGCAGTTTATTCACATAGAAATTAAAAAGGAACTTGAAAATCATAATTTTATAAAAGTCAACCCAACAGAATTTATGAAGTATCCTGTGTCTCGATTGATAGAAAAATATCT
>CAIWVT010000074.1 GCA_903916135.1 uncultured bacterium | reverse complement strand
GCTAAACCTATCCCGCCGTTCGGCGGATACCATATAGCAGACTGCTAAACCTACCCCGCCGTTCGGCGGATGCCATATAGCAGACTGCTAAACCTACCTTGGCACTTGCCAGATGCCATATAGCAATATTTTGACCTACTAATGGCAATAACCAATACCATTAAATGATATTTTGGATGAGCTTTTTTTATGGTTAAATTGTTCTATTGTTCTATTGCTGAATTGTTTTTTTTAACCACAGTGTAAACGGAGGAAAAACACAGGGGTACACGGAGTATTGTTCTATTGTTCTATTGTTTTTTTCTTTGTGTTTCTTAGTGTCTTAGTGTCTTTGTGTCTTGGTGTCTTGGTGTTCTTTTTTCTTTGTGTTTCCATGTGTCTTCGTGGTGGTTTTTTTGTTCCACAGAGATGTTTTGCGGGATTCGTAGGGGCTATTATCTATCCACTAAAGTAAACCTCCACGCACAATACCATCCTTCGGGATGCACATCGGGCGGGCAACCCACACATTCGGTGCGAATGCGCGTATCAATGGCTTCGGCAAAGCTGCGATATTCCACGATGCCGGCAGATTTGCACGGATAGTCTGCCAAGCCCTTGCGCTTGCGCGCAGATTGCACCCTACATTCCGTCATGCGAAAGACAAAACTATCGTCGGTTTCGTCCGCAATTTCCTGCGTATTGATGGTGGCATACAAACGAAATTGCAAAGCACGTTTCAATCCTTCCAAACCCGCCTGTGGCTCCAGTTTCAGCATCCGCCGAATGGACCAAGCCTCGATAGGCGAAAACTGTGCCCAACACGAATCGTTGCAGCGCTTGGCATCCATCATGCCCAAACTGTTCTCCACCACCTGAAACCACACGCCATCGTTTGCCAGCCAATTTGCCGCCACGCCTTCTTTCAATGCCTGCAAGTCCGCGTCTGATTTCTGCAACAGCGGCACGGGAACCCCCTCTTGCATCTCGAAACCCAAAAGCTTCGACAAACGTTTCATCTGTATGTCGTAACTTGCTTGGTAGGCAGTCTCGAAAATCGCCATAGCATGTTCGCGCCCCAACTGATGTTGCACCTCCGCAAACCACAGCGCATGATGCATCATGGTGCGATGAAAAAAATCTATAATCAAGGCGGCGGTTTCGTGATGGGTTAGGTCGTTTTGGTTCGAAGTGGTGATATCCATAAAAATAATTTTCTACAAAAATATTCAAAATAATGATATGATAAAGGATTTTAATATGAATAACTGATATTACGCTAAACACTAAGAAAAAAAACACCACATAGACACAGAAAAAAAACACCAAGACACTAAGACACCAAGACACTAAGACACCAAGACACCAAGACACCAAGGCACCAAGGCACCAAGGCACCAAGACACAAAGGCACTAAGACACTAAGACACCAAGACACAAAGACACTAAGACACTAAGACACAAAGAAAAAAAACAATAGAACAATAGAACAATAGAACAATAGAACAATTTAACAATTCAACAATCCTCCGTGTACCTCTGTGTTTTTCCTCTATGCAACTCTGTGGTTAAAAAAAAACACTAAGACACAAAGACACAAAGGCACTAAGAAAAAAAACAATAAAACAATAGAACAATTTAACAATAGAACAATAAAACAATCCTCCGTTTACACTGAGATTCAAAATATCCAATTAAACAAAAATCCTACTATCATTATACCCACTCCCACCACACCAATGAACGTGAAGATTAAAGGGAGTTTTAATACTTTTCTTAAAATGATCATTTCGGGCAAGGATAAACCAATCACCGACATCATAAAAGCCAATGCTGTGCCCAGTGATGCCCCTTTTTCAATCAGAACATAAACAATAGGAACTATGCCTGCAGCATTAGAATATAAAGGAATACCTATCAAAACAGACAGGGGCACCGCATACCAAACATCTTTCCCCATAAATGAAGCCATGAAATCGGCAGGAACATATCCATGTGCCCCTGCACCCACCGCGATTCCCAAAGCTACATATAACCAAACCTTGCCCACAATTTCTTTCACGGCATCGTATCCAAAATTAATTCTATCGCTGAAATGTACTTTTTCTTCTCCCAAGGCATTGTGCCCAACTTTTGTTTCATACACCCAAGGTTCAACCCATCTTTGGAGTTTCAGTTTTCCGATCACCCATCCTGCAATGATGGCTATCACCAAGCCTGTTCCAACATAGATGATGGCAACTTTCCATCCAAACATGCCATATAAAAGTACCACAGCCACTTCGTTGATCATGGGTGCTGCAATCAAAAACGAAAACGTAACACCTAAAGGAACGCCTGCTTCAACAAAACCTAAAAACAAGGGAATGGCAGAGCAAGAACAAAAAGGCGTAACTATTCCCAGCATTGAAGCCATCACATTTCCTGTAAATGTTTTCTTGCCCTCCAATGCTTTGCGCGTTCGTTCGGGAGTGAAAAAGGTGCGTAGGATGCCCACAAAGAAAATAATCAGCGTGAGCAACAACAGAACTTTGGGAAATTCAAAAATAAAAAACCACAGTGCTTCTGCCAAATGATTTCCTTTGGTCATGCCCAATGCGGAAAATATCAACCAATCGGTGAAAGGCTGCAAAAAATGATATATCAGATACCAAATTGGAATCAACAAAAGTGGCAGTATTATTTTGCCCTTCGGACTTTTGAAAAAGTTTAGGCTCATTGTATCATGTCTTTAAAGTAAAAGATATATACATAATAAAATCCGACAATAATAAATGCTACAGCCACAATACGTCGAAACCATTTCTCAAATATCTTCACCTTATGATAGAATCCACCTATACTCGAAAGACTGAAGGCAAGCAAATATGCCACAATAATTACGGGCAATCCGGTGGCAAAAGCAAACACAAAAGGCAGAAACAATCCCGAAGGACTACTGATGGTGATGGGTATCAACATGCCGAAATACAGCACACCACTGTAGGGGCAAAACGCAAGTGCAAACACTATCCCTAAAAGCATAGCACTCCACCAATTGTTTTTTCTTTTTCTATGCTGCATGCGTTCGCTCAATTTGCCGAAACCCGGGAATTTTATTTTAATAAAGTCGAACATTAATATGCCAACAATGATGAGCAAAGGACCCAAAAATTTCTCCCCATTCAATTGAAAGAACTTTGCCACATGAAACTTGCTTGCCCCAAAATATAAAATCACACCCAGTGTAGTATAACTGATGGCTCTGCCCAAAGTGTACCACAATCCATTGAAAAATATCTTCTTTTTATGTTCAATATCTTTGCTGATAAATCCAATAGCGGTTATATTGGTGGCAAGTGGACAGGGACTTATCGCCGTCATTATACCTAAAATAAATGCCGAAAGAAAAGGTACGTTGGTGGCGTCTAACCAATTTTGTAATACTTCCATTTCACGTCATTTAATTAATATATGCCTCTATCTTGGTTTTTAATTCTGAAACAAACACCTCAGAATCGTGGGCTTTTTGGAATGCCCAATTGGTTAAATCTTCTGTCCAAGCCTCTTTCCCATTATTATAGCTTGTTAAGGCTAAGGTAGCTCCATACGCCTCATATTTTTTGGCAAGCTCTTTGTTTTCGGGCAACTCGCAATTGACAACATAAAAATCTATCGCTCCAAGTTCTATTTTGTTGAGAAAATAGTCGTTCAAAGTTTTTCTAACATTGGCTTCTATGCTCCGACAGGTGGCGCAACGATTGGTTACATGAAAATATAATACTTTCAATTTTAGGTTACTTGGATTGTTGGAAATGATGGTGTCGCCTTTTTGTTGACCATATATAGGCAAAGAAAAAAGGATAATAAGAATGCATACTAATTTTTTCATGGCGTTTTATTTTAGATATTCAAGAATTTTATTTTTAAGGATTTCTATAAATCGTTCTTCTTTGTTTTTAGCAAATTTGAAACCATCGCCTGTGAGGTCGGTAGTAGTTTCTTTACCTTTATATATACGTGTAACGAATAGCCCCGAACCAAAAGCCTGATACTTTTCTGCTATTTTCTGATTGGCTTCATCATCCACATTAACTATCCGCCGTTTGACTCGCCCTTGCTTCAATTCAGTTTCAAAATATGCTTTTAAGGTTTTCGTGGTGGCTTCTTCAATGGCGATGCACGATGCGCAGCGATTCGTAACATGAAAATTATAGATCATCACTTTCGACAGCTCACTTGCCGGAGCTACAACAGTTTTGTTCGCCGTATCTTTTATCGGCACCGAAGCCTCCTTAGGGTTTACGAGGGCTACAATACTATCTGTTTTTTCAGTAACTTTCGTTTGATTTCCACTTGAACCGCACCCTGTGAAAAAAAGGAGTATAATCAAATACCCAATATAGGCGAATTGTCGTTTATGTTGTATTTTCATATCTGTTGGTTTTGTTATTTTTGGTTATTACGAAATGATTTTCTTGATTATTATTTTAGAAACTCTTGAAGCATTAGCTTTGCTATCTCCCAATTCGGACGGTTGATACAATATTTAATCTGGGGCGGCTCTATTTCGCCTTGAATCAAGCCTGAATACTTCAACTCTTTGAGATGCTGAGAAAGCGTGGAACGTGCAATGGGTATGTCACCTATCATTTCGCCACTCGTGCAACAAGCATTCAGTCCAATAAGTTTTTCGAGTATATACACCCGAGCAGGATGGCTCAATGCTTTGGCAATACGCGCAATTTGCTCTTGCTGCGCTGTGAATTTCGGTTTCTTTGCCATACTATGAGTTATATTTCTCTATGATTTCTTTAAGCTCTTTCATGGCGGGAACCCGTCCGCTTACGACAATCTTTTCGTTTATAATCAATGTGGGTGTGCGCATAATGCCATACGCCATTATCTTTTGAATATCTTCCACCTTTTCAACTTCGGCGTCAATGTTCAACTCAGCTAAGGCGTTGACAACTGATTTCTCTAAATTTTTGCAACTGGAACAACCCGTTCCTAATACTTTTATTTTCATCGGAATAAATTTAAATGATTAAAGAATATATTTCGCAAAATTACGAAATGTTTTTTAATTACACTGTATAAATGAAAAATATTTTCTTTGAAGAAAGTTTCAATGAGAAACACAAAGAAAAATTTTAATGATACAATTATGCAATTATACAATTATATAATGTATTAAATCCTCGGTGCACCTCCGTGTTTTTCCTCCGTTTACCCTGTGGTTAAAAAAAACAATAGAACAATCCAACAATAGAACAATTCAACAATAGAACAAACCTCTGTGCATTTCCTCTGTGTAACTCTGTGGTTAGAAAAAAAACAATCCTCCGTTAACTCTGTGGTTAAAAAAAGACAACCTTTCGTGCACCCTGCCAATAATGCCGTAGCGTTCCAATGCCTCTCCCCTCCTCTGTAAATACTTTTAAGTAGTCCAAGCACTTTAAATACTCCAAGTACTTTAGGCACTTTAAGTACTTCCTCCTCCTGTTCACTTTTTTGTTCATAAATTTTCCCCTCCCCTTTGCCCACAAACCAAACAAAGCGTAACTTTGCAAAAAATCAATTTAATCATGGATGCAACAGAATACAGCGATGATTCCATAAGGAGCCTTGAGTGGAACGAACATATCCGTTTGCGCCCCGGGATGTACATCGGAAAATTGGGCGATGGCACCTCCCCCGACGACGGCATTTATGTGCTGCTCAAAGAAATCATTGATAATTCTATAGACGAATTTGTGATGGGCAACGGGCGTTCTATCGAAATCTCCATCAAAGAACAAACCGTTACGGTGCGCGACTACGGACGCGGCATTCCGCTCAACTCCGTTGCCGATTGCGTATCGAAAATCAACACAGGTGCCAAATACGACAGCAAAGTGTTTACCCATTCTGTTGGTTTGAATGGCGTGGGTTCCAAGGCGGTCAATGCTTTGTCATCTTATTTCAGAGTGCAATCCATCCGCGAAAAAGAAATCAAAACCGTGGAGTTTCATGAAGGAATGCTCACTACCGACGAGCCCATCATCGCCTCCGAACTCAACAACGGCACCATCATCAAATTCATCCCCGACGAAAAGATTTTCGGCAACTATCATTTCATCTTCGAATTTATCGAAAAGATGTTGTGGAACTACGCCTTTCTGAACAACGGACTCAACATTTATTTCAACGGACAACGTTTCCTATCCAAAAACGGCTTGCTCGATTTGTTGAACAATTATATAGATGGCGAAACCGTGTATCCCATCATCCATATCAAAGAAAACGGCTTCGAATGTGCCATCACCCACAGCGCCTCCAAATATGCCGAAGAATATTACTCCTTCGTCAACGGACAACACACCACCCAGGGCGGCACCCACCAACAAGCCTTTCGCGAAGCCGTCGTGAAAACCATCCGCGAGTTTTATAAAAAAGACTTTGAGCCGAGCGACATCCGCGAATCCATCACTGCGGCGGTCAGCATCAAGGTGCAGGAGCCCGTTTTCGAATCGCAAACCAAAACCAAGTTGGGTTCCCAACACATGGAAGCCAACGGTGTAACCGTCAGGAATTATATCCACGACATCATCAAGAAACACCTCGACAACTTCCTCCACATGAACCCCGACACGGCGGATGCCCTGCTACGTAAGATCGTCCAATCCGAAAAAGACCGTAAAGAACTTGCCAACATCAAAAAGCAATCGAAAGAAAGCATCAAAAAGATAAGTCTCCACAACAAAAAACTCCGCGATTGCCGTGTGCATTACAACAGCAACGACGAACGCCGCTACGACACCACCATCTTCATCACCGAGGGCGACTCTGCCAGCGGCAGCATCACCAAATCGCGCGACGTCAACACCCAAGCCGTCTTCAGCCTCAAGGGAAAACCCCTCAACTGCTATGGCAAAACCAAAAAAGTGTGCTACGAAAACGAAGAATTCAACCTGCTGCAATCCTCCCTCAACATCGAAGACGACATCGAAAACCTCCGCTACAACAAAATTGTGGTTGCCACCGATGCCGATGCCGACGGCATGCACATCCGCCTTTTGCTGATGTCATTTTTCTTGCAGTTCTATCCCGAAGTGATACGCACCAGCCATCTCTACATCCTTCATACACCGCTTTTCCGCGTTCGCAACAAGAAAAAAACCACTTATTGCTACAACGATGAAGAACGCCTCAACGCCATCGCCGAGCTCGGTCCCAATCCCGAAATCACCCGATTCAAAGGTTTAGGCGAAATCTCCCCCGACGAGTTCAAGCAATTCATTGGCGCCAACATGCGCCTCGAACCCGTCATGCTCACCAAAGACTCCCCCATCTCCGATTTGCTCACCTTCTATATGGGCAAAAACACCCCCGACCGACAGGAGTTTATCATCGCCAACCTGAAGGTGGAAGAGGATTTGGAGATTGCTTCGTAAGGCAATTGTTCTATTGTTGGATTGTTATATTGTTATATTGTCAAATTGTTATTGGTGGTCTTTTTGGGTAATTGGGACGTTAGGGCATTTTGTGGATTGGTTGGTGAAAATTGAGGAATTTGGTGTTTTTGAAAGAAAAGCGGATATCATACTGTTTTATTGAGATTTATATGGCTTTTTCTTCATTTTGATTTATTTCAAACATAGTTTGAAACGCATTTAACGAACCCTACATTGCATTTAACGGAGCCTACATTGCATAAAACGGAACCTACATTGCATTTAACGGAGCCTACTTT